>JALYGX010000603.1 GCA_030776905.1 Cyanobacteriota bacterium
TGGCGTTCCCGCTCAAGCTCTCGAACCATAGTTAAAATCTGTTGTCGGTTTAGCTAAACCCTGACTATACGCGATGTTAGATATAGGGTCAAAGGTTGAAAATTCCGAGTCTTTGCGCTAAGTGTAGGGCTGGAACTCTCAACAAAAAATGACTCTGGCTCCTTGGCGATCGCTTCTAGCTCGTGCCCTTCACAAAAACCGCAGCCTACCCTATGCCCGCTACTTACAGCTAGCAACCCTTCGTGCCGATGGGCGTCCGGCTAACCGTACCGTTGTTTTTCGCGGGTTTTTAGACAACACCAACCAATTAAAAATTATTACCGATTCCCGTAGCGACAAAGCTGACCAAATTGACCAGCAGCCTTGGGGAGAAGCTTGCTGGTACTTTCCCAACACTCGCGAGCAATTTCGTTTAGCCGGACAACTTACCCTTGTAGTTGCCAATTATCCCGACTCAGCACTAAAAGACGCTCGTCAGGCAACTTGGCAAGACCTTTCTGACGTGGCGCGGTTACAATTTGCTTGGCCTCACCCTGGTAAAGCGAGATTAGAAGAAGACAATGCCTTCTCCCCACCACCGCCAGACCCAGAGCAGCCACTATCCAATTTTTGTTTATTATTGCTAGAACCTACACAAGTCGATCATCTAGAGTTGCGAGGCGAACCACAAAAGCGATCGCTTTACTATCAAAACAGTTCTCAAGACTGGTTGAAGCAAGCTATCAATCCCTGACAGGGAATTGGGCAGAAACTTCTACGAAGACAGCCAGGGATGTACCAAAGAAATCTATCCAGTTCTTCCCACTCAGCACTCAAATACCGGCCCCGTCCAAAAACTCTTGAATGACTTGGTCGCGGAGGCGGCAACTTGGTGCAGCGCTAGTGGGAATTTCTAGCGAATCAAGTTCTGAAGACACGCCATGAATCGCGGGCACTGTTGCAGATTGTTGGCTGGTCAAATCTTGCAATTGTTGTTCCAGTGCCTCAATACGGTCTACCAGAGAGCGAATTACTACGGCTTCTGAATCAGGCAAGCTGCCATGTTCCAGTGGGTTAACGCGAACGCCAGAGCGATAGAGAATGCGTCCGGGGATACCCACCACCGTGCAATCAGAGGGAACATCTCGCAACACCACCGATCCAGCACCTATGCGGACATTATTACCAATTTGGATATTGCCTAGAACTTTAGCCCCAGCACCTACAACCACATTTTCACCAAGGGTAGGATGCCGTTTTCCACATTCTTTACCTGTACCGCCGAGGGTGACACCTTGGTAAATCAAGGCGTAGTCTCCCACAATAGCGGTTTCTCCAATGACGACGCCCATGCCGTGGTCGATGAATACGCCCTTGCCAATCGTGGCACCGGGGTGAATTTCGATGCCCGTCAAAAACCGGGAAAACTGGGAAATAAACCGGGGAATGAAGGGAATCCCTAGAATCTGTAACCAGTGACAAAGGCGGTGCAACAGCAATGCCTGTAAACCGGGGTAGCAAAACAAGACCTCCAACCAGTTACGGGCTGCGGGGTCACGCTCAAAGATGATGCGGAAGTCAGCAAGAAGCGCAGATAGCACAAAGGTTACCCCATTTTAGTGGTAAACAAGTCACTAAACTATCTTACCTTTCCTTACCGTTCTCGCACAGTGAGGCTGTAATTCCAACGTTGACCAGATTCAATTGAGCCTACCCAAATTTGATACCGCCCAGCTTTCCAGTTCGTGGCTGTTACGTTGGCATCTTTGCGCGAACCTGTATCATCGCCACAAAGAATTAAGTTATTAGGCCCTCGAATTAGTAAGGTTGTGTCTTTCCCAGGAGCATTAACCAGCACAGTTAGCTTAGGGAAATCTTTCTCCAAGACCATGATGTGGTCGGGAGTGTCGGAACCATAACCGATACAGGGCTTTTTGTTGCGATCGCTATTAGCAATCGACGGCAAAGAGTAAGCGCCTCCAGTCTGACCAGTAGCTAGTGCTGACGCTGGAGGAAAACCCGGTGATAAAGTCAACGTACCGAAATTTGCAGCCTGGGATGAAACAGGTGTAGCGCTTAAGGCTGCTATTAAAGCGATGACACCTCGACCATACAATCGCCACATTGGCAATACTCTCCTAGAAAGACTGGGAGTTAATTGTCTCTCCTCAGTTGAGTACAGATACAGTTGAGACTGTCTATGATGAGTCTTAATGATCCTAGACAGTTACTTAGCAACAAACGTGACAGTCTGTTGTCTGCCACATTACCCTATAAGCTACTGGAGGTGCTGTGCCCCTCATTATCTTAATTACGCTGCTGTTATTGAGCAGTTGGCTGTTTTCAGAAGTTCTCGTACTGGTTCCCTTGAACCTCTTAAACTCCTTAAAGCCCTTCACTTCTTTAACGCTGGTGGTTGTCTTTCTGGCATTTTTGTGGTGCTTTGGGGAATGACACAGGAAGAGAAGGGCAAATCGGGAATTGGGAATTAGGGATTGGGGCAAGAAAGAAATCCTTACTGCTAACTGCTGCCAAACCCCTAGCTTTAGCCCAGGCAAATTCTCGTTTTGCCTTCGCTCTTTTACTGGTGCATACCCGCTAATTTAACCTCTCTGTCTGTTATTGGTGGCAAGACAACATCCCCTTCTTGACGATCTGGGGTGTGAGGACTCTTGAAAGTCTTCTGGGCGTCTGGTTGCTGGCAAGCCACCATTGTCTTGACGTGTTCTGCTTCGTCATCCCGGATGTTGACAAAGACATCGTATAAGTTGTTAACCACAGGGCGTCGAGACTCAGGAACCGCGCCAGTTTGGAACTCATCGAACATATAAAGGTCGCCATCACGGTAATAGTTGATTGCGACTTGGGGAGCGGGTTGTGCTTTCAGAGCCGCTTCACTTTCCTTCAAGAAGGTGTCATAGGTGTGATGGGCGTGTCCTTCTACCAGTTCCATGAAGTGATAGGCGGTGCGGGGTGTAACCATGTAGAGGGCGACGATGATCCAGTAGTAAACGAGCGCCGTATGCTGGGCAATAAAGCGATCGCTCCAGGATTTGTTGCCCCCAAGGGACTCCATAATCAGCAGGTGGTGTAGTTCGTTCCAAGCTTCGGCAAAGTGAACTTTGAGCCAATCAGCTTTGCGCCACCAACCGAGGGTTTCGTAGAGGTGCAAAACGGAAAGATATGAGAAGTAAGGGACGCGAGCTACTGTTTCTAGTACGTAGAAGCGTTGGTAAGGGCGTCTACCATAAAGCGTGTCGATTACTAAGACAAGCACGCCTACAAGAAATTTTGTCATGTATGGCCTCCTTTGAGGCGTCATCTGAGATAGGAGAAAATTCACTGAGGAGAACGTTCTTTATCTTTTTCCTCCTATCTCGATCCTAATCTTTCCCTAAGTGGCTGGTAGACCCAATTAGTGAAGATTGTATGAAACTTCCCAACGGCTCCTCTATCTGTCGAGCGATTTAGCGATTGTCATAACTCGCAGAAACGCGATCAAAGAACTTCGAGAGCTTATTCTCATCCAGTTTTCCATTAGTACGAACACCCGTGCAAACATCCACACCAAACGGTTCTACCTGTTGAATAGCGGCGATAACGTTATCAGGAGTGAGTCCTCCTGCAAGGAAAACTGGTACATCAACTGACTCTCGAATACGTTTGCTGATCTCCCAATTGTGAATTTTTCCCGTACCTCCAAGTTCTTTAATTGCCAAGGATTGATTACCAGAATCTAATAACAGTCCGTGGACGTGAGGCGCAATCGAAACCGCCTCGGCGATTGACTCTGAATCTTTAACGTGAATCACTTGGATGAGAGCAATTCCTGGTAAGGCTTGACGCAAGTCATCGTAAGTACCGGATTGCAGGTGATCGCAAATCTGAATGGTACTTACGCCCAAGCGTCGTTGCTGCGCGATGATGGCTAAGGTATCGGGTTTACTCGTTAGCAAAAACGAAGATACGGCAGGCGGAACCATCGATGCGACTTGAGCGATCGACCCTTCAGAAATCATTCCGGGTCCGCTAGGCATATCCGAGACTAAGCCTAATGCCGAAGCTCCGTAACCAATTGCCAGTTTCGCTTCTTCAACATTGCCAATGCAGCAAATTTTTACTCTCGGTCTTTTTGTCGGTTCCATTAAACTCTTACAGTGAATTGGATTACATTGCATCTTCGCGGTGAGTAACCCCAGAGCAAGAGTTCTGGTTATGATTGATTTGCATTATCTAACCGGAAGAAAAGCTTGCTTTGCTGGACGCCCTTATCGATACCGTAGCTGGTAATACTCAGTGTTCGCAAATGGTCGAATAACGGTTTCCCTACGAGTTCCGCCACTCGCACGAGAGGCAACTCGCGCTTGATGAACGCTTCACCGCTTGCCCAGTCGAGATACAGATAGCCATCATTTTGTTGGGGTAAGGGTGCGATCGCGTCTTGGAAGTTGTCATTCTTCACCAAAGAATTCTCCAGTCCTTCCAGTGCTTCATCCATCGCCTCAATGGAACTTGTGAATATCTCATAATCCCCTACCGTGGCGTGGACGCCCTGAACTTGTGCCTCTAGGCGCATCAGCGTGTCATCTTTACCAGGGACAGCCTTCGCAGAGGTTACCAGCTTTGTCCAGGCTGTAATGGTTTTATCTTTTAGGGCTAAATTCCCCACACTTAATCCCCGTTCCTTGGCAACAGCATCCAGATGGGCAATTGCTTCCTCCGCTGTTGAACCCGTTGATTTTTGGGCGACAAAAATCCAATCCGGATTAGCTTTATCGGGACGCGGCAGTGCTGAAAGGGCATATTCCCCTCGTACCCAACTAAAGATTTCTTCTGGAAGTTGGATGTCCCAATGCGACTGCAAACTTGCAATGGCTTGCTTGAGCAAGGGTCTTAGTGTGTCATCACTTGCCGCACCTGTTGAAAGGCGAGTCCAGAGCTGGTTTAAATCAGTCCCGCCGATCGCCAATATACTTTTAGCGGGGATGTACTGTAGAGCTTCTACTGGCTTAGACAGAGTGGGTTCTAGGCTTTCCGCACTGGGCTGTGTTGAGAGTAAAGCGCTTTGGGCAAGCAGCCCCAGACGGTTTAATGAGAGAGCGATCGCTAAGGTATCAGACCCTTTCAAGGCATCTTGCTGCGGCGCGGGTTGCTTGGAAATCCACGCGGCTAGGGCGGGGATATTCACGAAGCCCAGACCAATCCGAGATTCTGTGAGGTTTTCTAACTTTTGCTGGTAAACGGGGTCATCGTTCAAATTGAGGTTGGCTACCTGAACGTTGTTGATGGCATCGCGTAGCACCTTGGGGTGATTGGCAAATAGCACAAAGCGATCGCCCACTACGGCACTGGTCAGAGTTTCCGGTAGCTGGCTTGACTTAGAACGGCTGGTAGATGCCTCTGGCGGACTTAAGGGGCGCTTGTAAATCAGGTTGACGCCTTTGTACTGTTCAAAGACTAAATCCGGTGTTCCGGCACTCGCCTGTTTGGAATAGAACAGTTGCAGGAACTCCCGCGCCCGTTCTGGGTTTTTGACCGTTGCAGCTAGTAAGTACCCAGGCTGCGCGTCATTCTGTCGGTTGCGGTCAAAGTCCAAGGAGGTTACCGCCAGGGTAATTTCATCTCCTAGCCAGGGACGAATATCGCGTCGGTAGTCTATCCCTTGGTTTGCCAGCAAGCTGTCTTCGAGTTGCTTCAATTCGGCACGCGATCGCCGTCGATTCAGCGGACGCGCCACCAGTTGCCGAAAGGCTTCCAAACGGTCTGGATTGACCAGCAGCGACGCCATGAGGGGTGCCTGCTTTGGCACAAAGATGGCGGCAGTTGGGTTCGCCACCGCCTCTCCCCGTAGCAGATTCAGTGGACTTTGGGAGGTTAACCAGAAAAAGCCACCAGCAGCAATCAACAGCAGTGCAACAACACCTGCTGCCAGGGCATAAAAAAACGAGCGTAGCTTCATGGTGAACTCCGACAGCGTCTGAGGGCGAACGAGTGAGAAATAATCCCAATTCCACGCCTATTATTATTTCAGTTGGGAGGCATTGCCAACTATTAAGATGTCTGTATTTGCTAAGACAGTCACTTGAGAGTTGCTAGTTCCCGCAAGTTCTCTTTAAATCAACCGAATTTAATCTGATGGTGCATCAATCTTTCAGTCAACCTATTTCCCAAATTAGCGTTGAAGAACTGGCGCAACGCCTGGTAGAGTCGCCGGAAGGTCTTCAGTTAATCGATGTGCGAGAAGAACGGGAAGTTGCGATCGCTCATCTGGAAGGCTTCGAGAATCTACCGTTGAGTGAATTTGCCGAATGGTCAGACCAAATCCCAAGTCGCTTTGACCCAAACACTGAAACACTAGTTCTGTGTCATCATGGCAGCCGTTCGGCTCAGATGTGTCAGTGGTTGGTGAATCAGGGATTTACCAATGTCAAAAACATTGCGGGCGGTATTGATGCCTACTCGCTGCTGGTCGATCCGAGTATTCCCCAGTATTAGAGACTTCTAAAGACAAAAGCCGACACCAGAGTGTAAGGGCACGATATGAGCGTGCCCCTAGGAAGAACTGTTATCTGCTATCTTAAATTCAACAACCATTAGATCGCGGATAAGAACTCTTTGCGCCTTATATAAAGGCGATTAGGTTGGTAGCTTCTCACACTCAGAGATTCTTGCCTTCCCGTTATTCTGCTCAGTCTCAGGGTTCAAGCCAGAGTTTGTACGGATTTGACTCGGCAAGGCAGGTAATTCAGGATAGAAATCATAATAATCCGCACAACTTCTACATCTGTTTAAACTCTGATTAAGATCAGCTTTTGTGTAAATGTCTTTGCAAGTGAGTCTGACTAAGCGGCAACAACAGATTCTTCGGGCAACCATCCGTCACTATATTGCGACGGCAGAACCTGTAGGTTCCAAAGCTTTAGCGACGGAGTACGACCTGAGTGTTAGCCCTGCAACAATTCGCTCTTGTATGGGCGTTTTGGAAAAAGCAGGGTTATTGTATCAACCTCATACCTCAGCGGGACGGGTTCCTTCTGACTCTGGCTACCGCATTTATGTTGACCAGTTGATCACGCCTTCCGATGCCTTGGGACGGAAAGTTGAGCATTTGCTCACAGATCGCGAAGATTCGAGCTTTGAGAAGCTATTGCGGGATGCGGCGCAAATCCTTTCGGCGGTGAGCGGGTATATTGCCTTAATTACCATGCCTCAGACTCGAACCACACGACTGCGGCATTTGCAGTTGGTACAGTTAAAGCCTGGGCAAGTCATGTTGATTGTGGTGACGGATGCTTATGAAACGCAGTCTGTGTTGATGGAACTGCCGCAAGCAACGGATGAAGATTCTCTGGATGGGTCGATTATCGAGCGGGAGTTGCAGATTTTATCTAATTTTTTGAATACTAAGCTGCGGGAGAGATCGCTTCACGAACTCGCAACTCTAGATTGGAGCGAACTCGACCGGGAATTTGCTCGCTATGCTGACTTCTTAAGAACCTTGCTGGCTGAATTGAGTCGCCGTGCGCTGGCACCTGTTCCCACACCGATCATGATTCGGGGCATCTCTGAGGTATTGCGTCAGCCAGAATTTTCCGAGTTGCAGCAAGTTCAGATGTTGCTGCACCTTTTGGAAGAGGAACAGGAGCAACTTTGGCCCATTATCTTTGAATTGCCGGAAGGACTGGCGTCAAAACGTCGCGTGAAAGTGCGAATTGGCTCGGAAAATCCTTTGGAACCCATGCGCACCTGTGCTTTGGTGTGTGCAACCTATCGCCAAGGGGAAGTCCCGGTGGGGAGTGTGGGAATTTTGGGACCAACTCGGATGATTTATGAAAATGCGATCGCTTTAGTGGAAACTGCTGCTGATTATTTAACTGATACCTTAAGTCAACCCGCTTGAGACAGAATCAATTGATAACAATCTTGCGCGAATGGGTCGGTGTTTTTCCAGACTGCTCAAAAAATCAGGTGCTATTCCTAGCTGCCAAAGGGCTAAGCAACAGTAGTCAATTTGCTAACAAATACTAATTATTGCTTCTTCCCAATTTGATGGCAATGCGTCTCAGAAGAGTTATCCTTAGGGCCTTCATCACCTTCTTAATTACAATTCTGGTCGCACCTGGATCGGTAATTTTAAACTGGCAATTGCTGCCAACTTCATTTGCCAGTCAAAGTGATTTAGCTGTCTCATCTCAGCCGCAATCACTGGGTATTTATCAGCCTCTTCTAGATATGCCGTGGGAGGGACAGTTTATCAATAATCGGGGAATTGCTTACTTTTCCCCTCAAGAGGTGAGTGATGGCTATTTAATGCGAGTCAAGTCTGAAAGCGAATTGCAAACTGCCCAAACATCAGGCGATCGCTCTTTACAAGCTAAAGCTCTGTCAGCGATTGGTATTGGTTACCATGTCGAGGGTGAATATGGCAAAGC
>JALYGX010000604.1 GCA_030776905.1 Cyanobacteriota bacterium
CCCTCCGCCGTAGCGATATCTGAGAAATTGCCAGAACTAGCGCCATCCTCACCAAATAGACTATTCCAGAAACGCCCTAAAGTACCCTTGCCGCCGCCGCTCTGACCAATGAGGTGAGGGAACCGCCCATAAGGTGCTGTTGGGTCTAAGAACATTGAAGTGAACGCTCGAATCACCTCAAGCATATCCAGTCCAAACGAATCGGCTACAAATTGACGGAACGCTTCAGGGCACTCCTTCCCCGGTTCGTATTCGTAAGGAATTTGACTCGTGAGGTAGTATTCTTTATCGTGCGGCATTTGTGCCCCCGTCCGTAGGTCAACCACACAGTTTTTAAAAACCCGCAGATGGCTATTGACTAGAAGAGGTTCGGATCTTTCGAGCCGACTGCGGCAGTACTTAAAGGCACTTTCCTTGTAACTATTGGTTTCATAAGGTTTGAAAACCTGCCAGCCGAACTCCTTGGAATATTTGAGCTTAAAGGCTTTGTCTCCTGAGTCTGCAATTAGAGAGTTGAGCCTATTGTCCGGCTGGTGTTGCCAGTACCCCAGGTGTTCGAGCCAGTGATAAAAAGCCGAATCGATTACTCGCCAATCGCCCTCGATTGCCCCAAACTCGTTTCGATAAACCCATCCATCAAAGGTTTGAGCGGTGACACAATTATCGAAATCTAACCCCTGCTCTTGACAGACCTTTCGGTAAAACGCTTCTGGATGGTCGTCTTTTTCCGGTTCTTCCTGCTGAAATTCGGCTTCTTGTTTTTTGCGCCCAGCTTCTACGAGCGCCTGCTGTTTTTTCAGTTCCCGGTTAAGGGTCTTACTCGATACCTTGTCGCAAGCAGCTTTTATATTACTAATTAAGATGTCTTGCTGTACTTCATCTAGGTATTCGGCTGCTAATCGTAATGCTACTCGCACGGCTTGGGATAGCTTTGCCTCTGGAATATCTGCAAAATGTTTCCCCCATTCCAAAAGCAAGGCTTCAGGCTTCTTGGCAGAATCTACCAATTTCCGATAATCTTCTGCTGTATTGCCAGCTTTGAAGTACTCGCACAAGCCAGCTTTTGGATAGCCCTCGATTTCTGGAATTATCTGGACTTTACCGTTGAGCCATTTACCCGCATGAAACAGATTTACAAAGACGTTAGGATTATTCCAGCCATCGGCATCAAAGAGAATTGTGTATCCTGAATCTTGCTCAAGTGCCTTGCGGTAGTGACTAATCCCCGCGATCGCTCCGGTCTGGATTTTCCCGTGTAGACTGCCCGCCGCTGCATCTTTTGCCCCTTCAGTGACGACCTCGCCGTTTGCCGGAATCCGGGCTTGGGTCTTGGCTCCTAATGGGGTGAGGTACTTTGCTATTGAGCCTTTTTTCCGCTCAATCGGAATGTCCAGTCTTAGTTGCCCAAACTTCCCTTTGAAGGGAAAGTACAACCCAGAACCCGAAATCAATTTATCATTTTTACCCTTGACCTTAAACCCTAGCTCTGCTGCTTGCTCTTGTGTCAGAGATTTCAGACCCTGCCCAACCCATAGGGCTATCTGGCAGAAGCTGAACCCCTCCTCATACAGATGCTCGATATGTTCTGGATTCAAGCTGTCAACTTGAGAATATTGTTTTATAGTGGTTCCTACCGTTTCAAGGAGCGAAACTATAGATTCAATCGCAGGCTGAAAGATTGACAGGAGCGCGATTTGATGATTTTTTTCAGTCGTTTGCATGATTTTCTCCATGCAAGCCGAAGCTAGATTCTCTTAGCACCCTCTAGCCCCAACTTGCTTTTAAGTAAGGGTTAGTGGTAGGTGCTTGTGTGTGTCCGCGAAAGGAAAATTTCACGGGTTGATAAGTTTGTTGTTACAGCTTCAGTCCCTTGTGACTCGTACAGAGATAAAAACTTCACCGCTGGATCGACTTTGATTAGCCGATAGCAAAGTTGCTTCCGTTTACTTACTAAAAATCGGAAATCTTTTTCGTTATCAGAGCGTATTTTGACCGTTAACCCCGTTACTAACCGCTCCTCTTTGGGAGCCGAAAAGAGCGCAGGAGTCCGCATGAAAGAACTGCGCTCTAATATAGTTTTAAGGCGATTTTCTGGGCGAAATGAGCTGATAAAGCTATTAATCCAAAGTTGTAGCTCTTTTTCAACTTCGCGATCAATAGCTTCAGGGTTAAGGTGGATTATGTTGGGATCGACGCCGCTAGCGATCCAATTTTCAACGATTGCGTCTCGATAGGTCATGCTTGCCCCCATTCGGTTGTAGGGGAAATCTTGCTGCCTTCCTTGTGGCGATCGCCCATTGGGTGTAGGGGAAACAGCCGACCAGGTGTAAGGGAATTATGCCGCGATCGCTGTTGTCTGTTCTGGGATACTGACAACCCTCTAATCTGGATGTACTGCTTTTGTAGTACAGAATGTGCGATAATCTGGATATCGAATCGCTTTTTGGGTAAATTCTTCCTCATGGCTTGCCTGTTCTTGGTGGATTGGGCAAGCCATCACACTTTTACTACTCCTGCACCCCTCATGTAGTACTCTGACAGGGGGGTAATAAACCCCTACATAACTGTTAATCTAGAAATCAAGAACAATAAGTTTATTTTTAGCTCGGTTAGTTGTCGGCTATTGTGGGAGCGGTTTGAGACCCGATCCCCGATTGTTCTCGATATCTGCGATTAGCAGGGGACTTTCAGCAATGTGTGATGGCTAGCCGTTTTTATTTTTGGTGGGGCTGCATTGCTGGGCGCTTCCCTTGTCTTCTTTCTCGCCTTGGTTTAAGCTTTCCTGACTTAAGTTGTTGCGTTTTATAGTTTTCGATCCGCAAGATTTCAAATTGAAAATTAGTCATGTTGCGTGTTTGAGTTCTAATTACATCCAAGCACAAATTATTACTTGTTCTATACAAAAACATTAAAGGCTAGAACGCTTATCAGTAGGGTTTTCCGCTGACGGTATAATATTAGGGTTGGTTTGAGCTTGTAAATTGGTAGCCGAAGGCAGTGTTTTTTTGAACTTGCCACGACCCTCCTGTGCAACGAGTCTTTCATCTCCTCTATGGTTTTCAACAGAAATAAAGTTGAATTTTCTTAAAGCCTCGATCCATTTACTGTAGGCGTCTAAGAATTTGTACCAATACTGCTTTCTGAATGGATTTGATGTTTCTGCTATTTCAATAGAGGCTTGCATCAATCGATAGTGATGTGGTTCGATTGCAACATTGAAAGGGTTCTCTAGTTTTCGCAAAAATCCTACAATTTGTTGATGGTTTTTACGGTATTCAGTCATACCATTAGGATATGTAGTGGTCTCCTGTTTTTGAGTATGTGAAACACAGTATTGAATGTTTGGCAATTTTATTTCCCAGAATAAACAAGAGTACCAATGGCTAGAATTTCTATAAAAATTTCCGAATTTGGTTGCATGGCATTGTATGCATAGTTCTAGTATCCAATACCATAAATCTCCTTCTGGCTCATATAACTTACCAACGCTTCGTATGAACGGAATCTTATGTTTACTCAACCATTTTTTCTTAATAACCCAGTGAAGAACCATTTGGAATCTTCCAGCATCTGCTACAAAAAAAGCTTCAGTACCAGGTTCAAGGTTGCCGAGCAAAATAGTTTGAAATACCTCGATTCCTTTTAGTGCTGTATTCCACTCCGGATTTTTTTTTAATGTAGGTAAATCTGGAGCATTAATCCATAATAGTTTGTCCATTTCAGTAACCTACGGCTTGAATTTAATGTATAGCTTCGCTTACAAAATAATGCCCTACTGAGTTGGGTTTGGCAAAATATTCACTATTTGAATCTTCAAAAGATAGTTGATCGCTGCCCTTCGCTTACTGCCTTACCCCTCGATTAGCTGAAAGGAAGAGTGCTACGTAGCGCTTTGCTGATTCCATGTCCCGTAGTCCCAGCGACTCGGCAACTGAGCGCACCGCAGGCGGTAAGCTGCCAAGCTGTATCTCAAAGCTAGGTGGAGACTGAGGACGGGAAAAGCGATCGCCTTTCCTTTCTGCTATTTGATTGGTAGCCAGGGACTCTTGCACCCTCTCAATGCGGTTAAGCTGCTCATCTAGCGATCGCGTCATTTTTCCTTCCTTTTTTTGAACGGGTCGTTCTCTTCAACCCACACTTCAACGAGTCCCGTTAGTACTTCATTCATACTCAGATTTTGGGCAGTGCAAGCCAGCTTGAGTTTAGTTCGTAGTTCTTCATCTGCATAAAAAGAAATTTTTACAATTTTTTTTTCCACTATAGTGACATCCCTCTAAGCCTCAATACCTCTAGCCTCTCATCCATTTTCGGTTGTGTAACCCACTATGTCTATCTAGAGAGAAGGTTTTAAAGTAGATTGTCGCTTTAGTGGCATAGTGCTATTCTAACTGACAAAGGCACTAACCCACCATCCCGCCAAGGTTTTAAATGTCCTACGGGTGACTGCTTACCAGTTGGGTAGTGACTGAAAGGAGACAAATGATAAATGTGACAACACGAATCAACAGCATCTTAGAGACAGCCATAACCAAGCCCCCAACTCGCAATCGTTGGAGCCGCCGCGCTATTGCTCGATACCTGGGTACTCAAGGATTGCTAGGAGCCGACAAAAACACGATCGCGAAATGGGAAGTCCTGCTTAGGGTCATCAAGGATTACCGCTTGAGGATTCCCAAAGATGCCAAGGGTAACTATTTATCTGGCTATTCCTTAGACCAGTATCAGTTCTTCTGCATCGTGAAACTGTCCTATCTCATGACCCAGATTAGGAGCGATTTGAATGGATGTAATTATCTACCGATAATCGCTCAAACACTTGCCAACCCAGAGATTCAAAAGCGCTACTTCAGCTTTGAATCTTGGCAAAACGACCTCGAAGATTTAGCCGCATAACTCAATCAGCCATCATTAAAGGAATCAAAAATCATGCCACGTAAAGCAGCTACAAAGACCGCTGAAAACACCACTCAAGCTATCGCTGATGCTCTCGACACGCCATTAAATCTAGAGTGGGATGCAACGGCTGATAGCCTTAACCTTACTATTCCTGAGTTGCAAGAACGCATTG
>JALYGX010000605.1 GCA_030776905.1 Cyanobacteriota bacterium
ACAACACATCCGCCGCTTGACGCCCTACCTCACTGCCTAGTTGCCGTGCGGCTGGAATCAAGTCATCCAAAACTCGATCTGCCAGTACCATCCGGGAGGAGAACTTATCCGCAATCATGTCATCAAAGCTAATCTTCGGTTTCTCCTGAAGCATCTGCACCGAACGTTGCGCCCGCAAATCCATAAAGCGGGGTGCCATGTAGGAGGGATAATCCTTGGGATTCAGCACTTGGGGAAATGTACTTGTCCAAGGTGGATCGTTGGCATTCTGCAACCAGCCACTGGGTGGATCGAGGACACGGGGTAAGTCTTGATAGGAGTGCGTTTTTGTCCATAAGGTAGCAGAGGTATCGCCGGGGACAATGCCTCGCCAGTAGTTCCAATCGCCTTGGGAGTGGATCGGCACTTGAGCGTTGAATAGATACAGAATGTGCCCATTGCGATCGCGTCCATCGGCATACAGAATATTGAACATCGGCAACTGCAAGCGCTTTAGTGCCGTTTCAAACTCGCTCAAGTTAGTTGCCCGCACCATGTCCCAAAATTGTTCCATGATGTTGGGTCGATCTAGCCCAACCACTCGCAATGCAACGGCTTTACTATCCTTTTGAGCAATAACAGGTCCGTGGATCGAGCGTCGTACGACCAACGGTTCCTCGCGCACAGTCCCGTTTGCCTGCTTAACTTTCAGCGTTTGGGTTTGGGTTTCAAAAGGGCGCACGCTACCATCCCAGCGATATCCTTGATCGGCAAGCTTTAGTTCATAAGCATCCCAGCCATCATGAGTATTAACCGTGAGCGTCCAACCCAGATTATTATTAAAGGCGATCGCGAGTATTGGCATCCCCACCAAAGCCGCACCGTAAGCATCAATCCCTGGTGCAGTTAACTGCGCTTCGTACCAGAGAAACAAGTCTGACCACGGCAAGTGAGGGTTCGCTAGCAGCATCGCGTTGCCACTGGTAGAGTGGGAAGGAGCGATCGCCCAACCATTCGAGCCAGCCGGAGTGCGATCGGAACTGAGACGTGCTACGCTCTGCGGGTCAAGCACAAAGGTAAAATGGATAACCCGCTGAATGTGAGCCAGCACATCTACCCCATCAACTGGCAGTACCTGCTTCACCTCATCATTAATCTGCGCGGGATGTTCCTGGGCATATGTATTAATCCCAGCCGCAAACGCATCCAGATAACCGCGCATCGTGGGGTTCTGTGCCTTGTACCATTCACTTGCCCGACGCGGAATGCCCATTGTTCTCACATAACGGTCTGATTCTAGGTACTTTTCCCCAAAATACTCCGCCCCTCTTCCCCGTGCTTGACCGTACAACCGTAGAATTAAGTCGCCATGACTCTGCATCTGCGCCCAACCAAACGCCCGGAACAACCCTTCTGCGTCTTTTCCATAGATATGCGGTACACCCCAGCTATCCCAAAGGATTTCTGTACGTGCTAAACCAGCAGCAGGAATGTATAAACTCAAAAAGACAGCGAGAACAAAGCCCAGTAGTAACGGGAAAAACCAGAGTAACCGTTGCTTGAAACGAGAGTTGAGCATTGGAGCGCAGATCGTGCCTAAGTCAAACCGCATCGGGTCGTCATTAGTCTTTAACTAACCACATCCACGATAGCGTTAGCGAAGTACCTGGGCAATTTGCGCGATCGCTTACTCCCTAAACTGGCCTTGATGGTAAAACTCTCTCGTCACAGATTTGGTCCGCCAATCATCTAGTGAATCGTGAATGACTTAATTTTGCTCAATGACTGGCATCCTGTGATGCTGTCACAAGATATAGAAGATGGAACATTAAAACCTTGTCGCTTGCTGGGCGAGGATTTGGTGTTGTGGCGTAATAATGACCAAATTCAGGCGTGGCAGGACTTGTGTCCTCATCGAGGTGCGAGGCTTTCACTGGGGTGGGTAGAAGATAATACCCTCCTTTGCCCTTATCATGGCTTGGCATTCAATACTAAGGGACAGTGTGTCCAAATTCCCGCTCATCCAGACTTGCCACCGCCGACACGGGCTTGCGTCCGTACTTACCTCACTCAAGAGCGTTATGGCTTAGTGTGGGTATCGTTGGGCAACCCACAGCAAGAAATTCCCTCTTTCCCGGAATGGGACGAACCCCGTTACCGCCCAGTCTTTTGCGGACCTTATCCATTTAAAACTAGTGGTTTCCGGGCGATTGAGAATTTTTTGGATGTTGCTCACTTTCCCTTTGTACATAGAGAATGGTTAGGCGATCGCACTCGTCCGGTAATTGATGACTACGAGGTAGAAGTCGAAGCTGATGGTATTACTCTCCGCAATGTCCGTGTGTGGCAGCCTAATCCCGATGGTACGGGACAAGGGGGTTATGTGGCTTACGATTATCGCGTCCTGCGACCTTTAACCGCTTATTTTTCCAAAAACACAGAAGGGCGTTGCCTGACAATTTTCTTCACCCTGACACCAGTTGAGGAGGAAGAGTGTATTGCCTGGATGTGGATGGCGATGAACCATTCCTATGAAATTCCCGAAGCCGAACAGCGATCGTTTCAAGATCGAATTGTTGCTCAAGATGTGCCAATTGTGGAGTCGCAGCGTCCGAAACGTCTACCCCTAGACTTGCAAGCGGAATTTCATTTACCCTGCGATCGCGCCTCGATCGCCTACCGGAAGTGGCTTAAACAGCTAGGCGTTACCTTTGGCACCACTTAAGTTTGCTTTCCTACAAAAGAGGAAAACTCAGATTTTTCCACAACCTGACGAATTTCAGTTGCCTGCTTGATGTACTCAGCGTCATCCAAGACAGGTACAACACCCTCAATTGCAATCAATTCAACTAAATCAATCCATGAACGACAGCCCCCGTATTCCTGGCGGTAAGGAATCATCAGCGGCTGAGGTAGCCGATAAGTTCGTAACAGCAGTACATACAGCGGTTGGCGGGGTTTCCAGTTATAACGTTCAGTCACAAATTGCTCATTCCAGATGTGGTACGGTAGCAGCGCTGTAACGGCTGACTCATTACTCACTTGCAAAATATCAGTAATCTTCGCCCAGCTAGCAATGCGAACGGTTTCCGGATGCCAACCTGAGGTTACAGGTTCTACTTGAGGGGCATACTCGGCTTTTAGCAAGTCGGGCTGTTGATGTTCGTAGGTGGGATAGAGCAAAATCTCATCATGAGCCACTTTGAAGCGATTACCTTCTTCCTTAATACCGCCTTTGCGTAGCAGCATAATTGTCTTGCCTTGTTCTAAGGCATTCACGGCAACAGCCCATTCTTTTAGTACGTGTGTGGTAGTTGATTCCATCGGTATCCAGTTCAGCCCTTTCTTTTAGGCTAATAGCGATCGCCTAAATCAGCAGTTATCACCACATGATGAAAGCTGGCAGAAATACTAATTTTCAATCCTTGAAGCTGAGATATTGCACCTTTCTCTCCCGATAAGCTGCGTGCACCCGCCGTGGGCTTAAGTCCACGGCTAACAGCTCAAGTCCATTAAAATGGACTGAAATCTTTCCCTGATAGGGATTAGTGGTAATTGAAAGCGTCTTTTCCCCCCTAGCAATCTGTTGTCCATTAGTCACTGTGTAGTTTCAATCCCTGATAGGGATTAGTGGTAATTGAAAGTTGATTAGCGCTGTCGATTCTCAGGGAATCGCCATGCAAAGTTTCAATCCCTGATAGGGATTAGTGGTAATTGAAAGAACTACTGCTGAGAATCAAAAGGGCAATCCTAAATCTTGGGGTTTCAATCCCTGATAGGGATTAGTGGTAATTGAAAGAGCCTATATAGAAATTTGGCAATAT
>JALYGX010000606.1 GCA_030776905.1 Cyanobacteriota bacterium
CCACCCACTTCAAACGCTTTGACTTTATCGAGGGCTTCGTTGAGAGCGCTCAAGAATATTATAGGAATTTCGCGGGTTTCTGGAGTGGCTTTTAACCGTCTACAAACCTCATAGCCATCCATATGAGGCATGATAATATCAAGTAAAATCAAATCTGGAGGAGCATCCATTGCTCCATTCAAGGCAAGTTGTCCAGAAATGGCTCTTTGAACTTTGTACCCCTTATCGGTCAAAATCTTGGAGAAGAAGTGGAGGTTATTGGGCTTATCATCAACTACTAAAATTTTAGGCTTATAGTTATTCATCATATCTTAAATTTTTTTAATGATTAACTAGAATATCCCAGTAAGTTTATGACAGTTTCAGTTAGATGAACTATCCGATCGAGATGAAAATCATTAGCTAAGTCTCTCAACGCGATCGCCAAAGGTGCAGAAGTCTCTGAGATGCGCTCAATTAATTCAAAAACTGAGTCTTCCCTAAGTTTATTCGCTGCCTCATATAATTCGGTTACCAAAGTTATCGGTAGCCGTGCTAATTCTTCTAGAAAGAACGCATCCGGTTTCCCCAGTCCCTGCGATTCGCGGGGTGCTGTTGTCACTTGAGGAAAATCTTCATAACAATATAACACTCCCAAATGTTGGCGGATTTTTTCAAAGATTACTTCTTCACTAACAGGCTTACGTACAAAATCGTTGGAGCCTGCTGCTAAAATTTCGCCCCGCCTCTCCTCAAAAAGACTAGCGGTAAGGGTAATAATGATCGTAGCTGGACACAACCTTCCCCCTATCTCCCTCTCCCTTTCCTTCGCTCTAATCTGTTTTATTGCCTCTACGCCGCCAATCACAGGCATCCGCGTATCTATCCAAATTAGGTGGGGTTGCCAACTTTCCCAAATATTAATTCCTTCTAGACCATTTGCCGCTTCACGGACTTCAAAACCACAGGGTTCAAGCAACTTAATTAGTAGGAGGCGGTTCGTTTTAGTATCATCAACAACTAAAATACGATACCGTTCTTGACCCGGTACTAATCCAACTACTCGCCGACGATGTGGCATCAAGGCTTCCGATGAATCCACCTCAGTTAGTTTAATATTAAAGCGAAAAATTGTTCCTTCACCAACAACACTTTCTACGGCAATCTCCCCCCCCAGCATTTGCACAAACTTTTGGGTAATAGCTAACCCCAAACCTGTTCCTTCAGCCGTTCTAATACCGGCTGAAGTTTGGACAAAGGCATCAAAGAGTGTGCTGATTTCATGGGGAGCAATTCCCAACCCTGTATCGCTAATCGAAAACTGAAGATAAGCCTCTAAAATCTTACTTTTTTCAACAGTAAGGGTAACATGACCATAATTCGTAAATTTGATGGCATTTGAGAGAATATTAAGCAAGCATCCTCGCAATTTTTGCTCGTCAGTTCTGATATATTGAGGAACGTCAGAATCTATATTAAAAATTAACTGTAAGTTTTTCTGTTCGGCTTGAATTTGAAATAAATCTTCGAGATTATCAAGCAGGCGATACAAGTCAAAGATATTTTCATGCAAGGAAGCTCGCCCTAATTCGATTTTAGATAAATCTAAAATATCATTGATTAGTTCTAGTAAATGCTCCCCGCTACGATTAATTATTTCTAGATATTCCTGTTGCTCGGAACTCAGTTGAGGCTCGCGATTCATTACTTGGGTAAAACCCAGGATAGCGTTGAGGGGAGTCCGGAGTTCGTGACTTATATTCGCCAGAAATTCGCTTTTAGCCTGGTTAGCTGATGATGCTGCGGCTTCGGCTCTCCGTCGCTCTTGAATTTCCTGCTGTAGCTGTTCGTTTTTTTCTTGTAGTTGTTTCGAGAGTCTGCGAATCGTCAGTTGATGCTCAATGCGTGCCAAAACCTCTTCTACTTGAAAGGGTTTTGTGATGTAGTCTACGCCACCGACGCTAAAGGCGCGAACTTTATCCATCACTTCGTCTAGGGCGCTAATAAAAATCACTGGAATATCACGAGTTTGCTCATCAGCTTTCAAGAGTTCGCAGACTTCATACCCATTCAGTTCGGGCATTTTTATGTCCAGCAAAATTAAATCTGGTGGAGCTAGTCGTGCTGTTCGTACCGCCATCTGAGCTTTAGGAGACCCTCGCACTTTATATCCTTGTTCTAACAAAGTATTAGATAAAAGTTGCAAACTCTCTAAAGTATCGTCAATAATTAAAATATTTCCTTTATCAGGTTTCATAGTAAGTTATTAATTTATTAGTTTCTTCATCCTCCGGCTTTATTAGTTTCAATTAAATCTATAATTTTATCGCAGCGGAAGTTATAAATCCAATCGCTGATAGTTTGTCTGAAAAAGGCATCAACTGTAGGAATTTGTTCCAGGAGTTGTAAAATCTGCTCGTTATCAATCAAGTTAGCAGCTTCATACAATTCATTGACCCATTCGGAAGGCATATTTGCGAGAGAGGCTTGTAACGAGGAATTGTGTTTTACAACTGCTGCGTGAGGTGGGCTTAATTCTTCGTAGATGTAGCGCACTCCCAAGTATTGAGCAATCTTGTCAAAAATCACCTGCTCCCGAAAAGGCTTGCGCACAAAGTCATCGCACCCTGCGGATAAGATAACGGCTCGTTGTTCTTCTAAGGTACTGGCAGTCAGGGCAATAATCGCTGTCGCCTGACCTTTCAACTGAGTTTTAATTTGTTTTGTAGCTTCATAGCCGTCCAGGACAGGCATCCGCATATCCATCCAGATCAGGTGCGGTTCAAATGTTTCCCAAACTTCAATGGCTTCTTTGCCATTACTGGCTTCCTTTAGTTCAAAGCCGAGGGGATTGAGCAATCTCAACAAGAGTTGGCGATTGTTCCACTTGTCATCCACAATCAAGATGCGATAGCGAGGTTGGTTAGGCTCTAGGGCAACGACACGGCGCGTTGGTTGTTTGTCTTCGATATCTGTGGCATTAACTTTAGTGATTTTGATGTCAAAGTTGAAAATTGTACCTTGCCCCACGACACTAGTGATGCTGATTTCTCCACCCATTAGTTGGACAAATTTACGGGCTATGGACAAACCTAAGCCAGTGCCTTCTTGGGACTCTATGCCAATTTGGGTTTGCACAAAGGCTTCAAAGATGTTCTCTAGCTCATCGCTGGCAATGCCAGCCCCCGTGTCTTCCACCTCGAAGGTAATTGTGCTGTGTGGTGTGTGGTTTGTTTTTCGTCTACTCTCCGGCTCCCCTCTCACTCGTACTGACACCCTACCTGTCTGGGTGAACTTGAGGGCATTATTAATCAGGTTGATCAATACTTGGCGTAATTTGACTTGATCTGTGCGGATATATTGGGGAACGTCGCCAGTGCGGTCAAAAACTAGCTGTAAATTTTTATCCTCCGCTTTGGCTTGGAACATATCATCCAAATCATCCAGTAAGCCATAGAGGTCAAAGTTAATTTCGTGAAGGGTGGTGCGTCCGGCTTCAATTTTGGACAAATCCAGGACGTTATTAATCAGAGTTAGTAGGTGTTCTCCGCTGCGCGTCATAATAGTAATGTTTTCCTGCTGTTCAGGATTCAAGCTTTGGCTGCGGGTTAGCAGTTGGCAGAAGCCCAGAATCACGTTCAAAGGCGATCGCAATTCGTGGCTCATGTTTGCCAAAAAGGTACTTTTGGCACGGTTAGCGGCTTCAGCGGCTTCTTTGGCTTCTTGCATGGCTGCCTCTGCCTGCTTGCGCTTATCAATGTTACGGGCTACCCAGATCACACAATTATTCGGCATGGGTGAAATACTGGCGGTAAACCAAGCCTCACGGTTGTTGAGGGGTAGGCTGTAATCAAAGTTAACCGTCTGCTGTGTCGTTAATGCCTGCTGAATTTTGCTAAACCAAATCTCGCTTTTTTCCTCCAGAAAAAATTGTTCGATAGTTTGGAGGATGGGGTCAGTTTCCGAGTCGTACAAGCGTCTCGGATTGGTTGGTGCAATTTCGATTTTTCCTTGCTCGTCAATGACCAATACGATATCAGTCATCGCCTCAAAAACCGCCCGTAATTTCTCCTCAGACGTGCGTAGCTTTTCCTCCAGCAACTGGCGATCGCAAATTTCCTGTTGCAGTTTTACATTAGCTGTTGTCAGTTCCACAGTACGCTGTACAACTTTTTGCTCTAGGGAGGCATTTAATTTTTTCAGGGCCTCATTTTGCTCGGCTAATTGACGATTGCAAGCATAACGACCCAAGGCTTCTGTAACTGTTAAGCTCAAGTCAGTTTCATCCCACGGTTTAGCAATGTAGCGATACAAATTAGCCGCGTTGACCACCCTCCCCACCGCCTCAGCACTTGCCTGTCCCGTAAGCATGATCTTCAACATTTTGGGATAGCGATCGTGAAGCTGGATCAGCAGTTCATCTCCTTTCATCCCCGGCATAATTTGGTCAGAGATAATTAGAGGAACGTCTATTCCCTCCTCTTGCAAATCTTCAACAATCTCTAACGCTTCTTCCCCACTCTGTGCCACTTCAATATAATAACGATTCCCAAAATAGCGTTTTAATTGCTCCTTGAGACTCTCTAAAACAAATGGTTCATCATCAACACAGATAATCGCACTTGTTTTCATCAGCTACTGCAATCCAGAGATAATGGTTTCTGCTAATTCTTGCTCCGACCAAGGCTTGTGCAAGCAACGGTACAGATTCGCTTCTTTTTGCACGCGCTCTATGGCGGATTCATCAGCTTGACCCGTGAGCATCACTTTAACAATTTGGGGGAATTTTTGATGAACTTGAATTAAAAACTCATCCCCTTTCATCCCTGGCATAAGCCAATCTGAAACAATAATTAAAATTTCCACATGATCTTCGTTCAACTCATTAATAACCTCCCAAGCCTCTTCAGCACTTTCAGCCGTTTCATACAAATATTTATTCCCAAAGCATCTAACTAACTGCTCTTTGAGGCTCTCTAAAATCACGATCTCATCATCAATGCATAAAATGGCTATATCTGACATGGTTGATTTTCCTATAAGTTACCCAATTCCCCATTCACTCTCTAGGTAACCAAACCCTAAAGGTTGTCTCTCCTGGCACAGATTCCACCTCAATTTGACCTTCGTGTTTATTAACAATCTTTTTGACAATATCTAACCCCAACCCGCTACCTTCGCCCAGGGGTTTAGTCGTGAAGAACGGTTCAAAAATTCTTTCTTGAATTTCTGGAGGAATTCCACAACCCGAATCCGTCACTTGCACGACTACATAATTATCCTGTTCTCTAACAACTATCTCTAACTTCCCTTTACCCTCCATCGCTTGGATAGCGTTGTGAATTAGATTTGTCCATACCTGCATCAGTTCATCGGGATAACACCAGATGGGGGGTAAAAATTGATAATTTCTTACAACCTCTACACCCTTTTTGAGTTGATTGTGATACAGTTCCAACACAGTTTCTACAGTGTCGGGAATGGGGGAAAGTTGTTTGGAACCGCTAGAGTCATAGCGGGCATAACTTTTCAGAGCAAAGACGATTTTCGCCGCTCGTTCGACAGCCGTGATAATATTTTTGCTATTACTTTGCAGCCGCGTAAGGTTATAGGCTAGTTGCAAAATCCAGTCGCTGTCGGGGTCTTTGAATAGGGACAAAAAAGGGTCAATGCCCTCATAAATCCCCATATCGATTAAGGTATCTGCAAGGCGTCTGGCATTGTCAACGCCGTTTTCTTGTAATTGATGGGTGAGGATTCTCTTAAATTGGCGTTGTTCTTTCGAGCTTAATTGGGAGTTGCTGTGGAGGGCAAAGTCGAGGAGGGCAAAGAAATCGTTTTGCTGTTGCCCGTTGAGTCGTTGGCACAGTTGAGACAGTTGAGTGAGAGATTCGGCAAGGGCTTTATTGATATTGCTAGAAGAAGCCTGAATCGCGCCCAAGGGAGTGTTGATTTCGTGGGCAATGCCTGCGACTAGTTGTCCGAGGGCTGCCATTTTTTCGTAGTGGATAAGTTCGGCTTGAGTGGCTTGGAGTTGTTGCAGGGCGTTTGCCAAGTCTTCATTTTTTCGGCGGAGGGCTTCCTCTGCTCGTTTGCGAACGGTGATATCCTCACTAATACACAGTAAATGTGTTGCCTGTCCTTGCGGGTTAAACAATGGCACTTTCATAAATCGCTGCCAGATAACCCCTTGAAGATTATGTTGAATTTGTTCTTCTTCAACGATCGCTAATTTGCCCGATGCCAGGATTTCCAAGTCCTCTGCCAAAAAGCGGTCAGCCTGTTGGGCGTTAACGAAATCATAACTATTGCGACCAATTGCTTCATCTTGAGCAACACCGTACAGTTTCTCAGCCGCTTGATTCCATAAGATATAGCGCCAGTCATTTTGCACATCTTTGACAAAGAGGGCTAGGGGAATGTTGGCGACAATGCTGTCCAGGAAACAATTCGCTTGCGATAACTCTTCTTCTAGCTGCTTGCGTTGCGCGATTTCCTGCTGCAATTGTTGCGTGCGTTCCTCTACTTTTCCGGCAAGGAGTTGACTGTATTCTGCTAATAGCTTCTGGGCACGTTTGCGTTCGGTGATATCTTGGAAGGCGTTGAGTGCGTAAGCCACATTGCCTTGTTCATCATAGATAGGAGTTCCCTTAGACTCTAGAGGGATAATTTTGTTTCCTTGGCGGATTTCTAAATCGTCAATGGTGGATTTCTCACCCTTCAATGCCCGCACGATCGCTAATTTTTCTACAGGGTACTCGCAATTTGTCCCGGCTTGATACAAACGATAAACCTGTGACAATTGCTCAGAGGTGGCATCTGATACGACTCCTTGGCCCAGTAACTCCTGCGCCCTTTGATTGTAATAGTAGGGTTTCCCTGTCACATCAAGTATCCCTATCCCCACTGGTATCGCTTCTAAAAATTGAGTAAGCCGACTCTCGCTTTCCTTAACCTTTGAATAAAGCTTGGCATTCGTAATAGCGATCGCGGCTTGTCCGGACAACATTTGCAAAACTTCCAATCTCTCCGGGGTAAAAGCACCCGTGGTCAGATTATTCTCCAAATAGACAATACCGCTTAGTTGTCCACGAGCCATCAACGGCGCACATAAGATGGATTTGGGATTGAAGTCTTTGATGTATCCTTCGTTAGTAAAATTGCCTTCACGAGACGCATCATGCAAAACCACACTTTGTTGGGTGCGAAAGACATAATTAGCGATCGCTGATGATAGTCGAGGCATCTCACCATCAGGTTTCACAAATTCGATGGGCATGGACTGTAACACTATGACTCGACCATCCACAGTTCCTTCCGCTTCAATGAGCAATTCCCCGGCTTCTTCCAAAATTAAAAATCCAAATTGTGCCCCAGCATTTTGGATGAGAATTTGCATCAAGGTTTCCAGTAACTTATCTAGCTCAATTTCACTAGAAATGGCTTGGGATGCTTTGATTACTGTTGCTAAATCTAAAGCTTCCCTTGATTGACTGGTCGTTGTCGGGGGTGTGTTTCTATCAGTAATATCCATTGCTTAAATTTGAGTAATATCCTACCGCCAACAAAGGCTAATACGCCTCAATTAGAAAAGGAAACAGCTTCCCCATTTCCCTTCTCCCCTGCATCGGCGACACGCTCAAGGGCCATCAGTAAAGCCTGAACTTCTGCCTCTCGTCCATAAAGCTTTTGCGGAATTTGAAACTTGTCAGATAAGATAGTTTTATTTTAGGGAATTAATGACAGGTACAATAAACTAGGCTCTCTAGTTATAGATTTATCTTTAGCTGCTGTTTAAATAGATTTTAATTTTAGCCCTAAAAATATAGGATAAGGCTAAATTGTTATCAACCCTAAATCATTTGTCTCATGAATATAGGCATCGTCTCGACTCAACCTTTTGCCGACCAAAAACCAGGCACTTCTGGTCTGCGGAAGCGAGTCACCGTCTTTCAACAGCTTCACTATCTGGAAAACTTCGTTCAGTCTATCTTTGACAGCTTGGAGGGCTATCAGGATCAGACCTTAGTTGTCGGGGGTGACGGTCGCTACTACAATCGCCAAGCCATCCAAATCATTTTAAAAATGGCGGCAGCTAATGGATTTGGTCGCGTGCTAGTAGGGCAAGGCGGCATTCTGTCTACCCCCGCCGCCTCCTGTGTAATCCGTAAGTATCAGGCATTCGGCGGTATCATCCTGTCTGCCAGCCATAATCCTGGTGGTCCTGATGGAGATTTTGGCATTAAGTACAACATTAGTAATGGTGGTCCTGCTCCTGAAAAAGTTACGGAAGCGATCTACGCTCGCAGTAAAGTTATTGACCAGTACAAAATCTTAGATGCTGCTGATATAGACCTAGACAAACTGGGAGAATTCAAGCTAGGTTCGCTAACCGTCCAAGTGATCGACTCAGTAGCGGATTATGCCGAGTTAATGGAATCTCTATTTGATTTCGATCGCATTCATCAACTCTTGACGGCTGGGCAGTTCAGAATGTGTATGGATTCTTTACACGCCGTGACGGGTTCCTATGCCCATGCCATTTTAGAACAACGCCTGGGAGCGCCCTCAGGCACCGTGATTAACGGGATACCCTTGGAAGATTTTGGTGGCGGTCATCCCGACCCGAATTTAGTCTATGCTCACGAACTCGTGGATATTTTATATGGGGAGAACGCGCCCGACTTTGGAGCCGCTTCTGATGGAGATGGCGATCGCAATATGATTCTGGGTCGTCGTTTCTTCGTCACCCCTAGCGATAGTTTGGCAATAATAGCGGCAAATGCCCATCTAGTTCCAGGCTACAGCTCCGGTATATCTGGGGTAGCACGTTCTATGCCGACTAGTCAGGCAGTAGACCGAGTCGCGGCTCAAGCCGGCATTGACTGCTACGAGACACCTACGGGATGGAAATTCTTCGGTAACCTCTTAGATGCAGGCAAAGCAATACTCTGTGGTGAAGAGAGCTTCGGGACAGGTTCCAACCACGTCCGTGAGAAAGACGGGTTGTGGGCAGTACTGTTCTGGCTCAATATCCTGGCAGTCCGGCAGCAGTCAGTTGAAGACATTGTCCTCGACCATTGGCGAACCTACGGTCGCAACTTCTACTCCCGCCATGACTACGAAGAGGTAGACGCAGATAAGGCACAGACATTAGTGGACAATCTGCGTCAGGCACTGCCAACTCTGAAAGGTAAGCAATTTGGTGATTACCAAGTCGAGTATGCCGATGACTTTAGCTATACCGACCCAGTGGATGATAGCGTCAGCCAGAAGCAGGGCATTCGCCTTGGTTTCACTGATGGGTCGCGCATTGTGTTTCGCCTCTCTGGTACTGGAACGCAAGGAGCAACGCTAAGAGTCTATCTAGAAAGCTATGAGCCAGATGCGGCAAAACATGACCTTGACACGCAGCAGGCACTAGCGCCTCTAATCAGCATTGCCGAGGAAGTCGCCCAAATCCGTACCCTGACAGGACGGGATGAACCAACGGTCATTACCTAAAGCGCTGAGTGCTGTCGTTGGTGTCAACTTAAGACAAAAGCGAATGGAATTTGCCGCTATACAGACCAAGTCCGTCTAGGCGGACTCCTTGAAAAACCAAGGATTTGGAACCTGCGGAAGCAGGTTTAGTTTGTATAGCTGCGGTTTCAACCGCTAAACCAATCTTAAGTTGACACAACCAGTAATTGATTGCGCTCCTCTTGTAGGTAACAAAGATTTTTGCAAGAAGTCCATCTTTGAAGTACCAGTGAGTCTACTTATGGCAGATGTAATTGACTACCAAATCTACGGCTCTGACTTGCAATTAGTAGAAATTGAGCTTGACCCTGGTGAAGGGGTGCGAGCTGAAGTCGGAACGATGACCTATATGGAACAGGGCATCGAAATGCAAACCACTACAGGCGGTGGTTTATTTGCTGGTTTCAAACGGATATTAACCGGAGAGGGTTTCTTTATTTCGACGTTTGCCAACGGGGGCACGACTAAATCCCGCGTTGGCTTCGCTGCACCCTATCCCGGAAAGATTGTTCCGCTTGATTTAGGGCAGTTGGGTGGTAAATTCTTCTGCCAGAAAGACTCTTTCCTGTGTGCTGCCAAAGGCGTTGAAATTGAGATTGCCTTTACCAGACGATTAGGAGCAGGCTTTTTTGGAGGAGAAGGCTTCATTCTGCAAAAACTGCAAGGAAATGGTCTAGCTTTCGTTCATGCAGGCGGAACGCTGATTCAGAAAAAGCTGAGGGCAGGTGAAGTGCTGCGAGTCGATACAGGCTGTCTGGTCGCTTTTGCTCCAACTGTGGACTATGACATTCAGTTTGTAGGTGGGTTCAAGAATGCGCTATTCGGCGGTGAGGGGTTGTTCTTGGTTAGGCTAACGGGACCCGGAATCGTGTATTTGCAAAGTTTACCGCTTTCCAAGCTGGCTGAACGAATTGGGGCATCTATCACCATCCCTTCATCCAGCTAAGTTTCTATACTAGTGGCGTTTGTAGGGCGTAGCCATCAAGAGACGGTACTTCACGATCGCATTCCATGACCTCATCCAACTACTTCGCGATTCAAACCCACGGATTAACCAAAGCTTACAAGCAGAAGCCAGTCCTTAATCCGCTCAATCTCAACGTCCCCAAAAATTCAATTTTTGGCTTTTTGGGACCTAACGGTGCAGGGAAAAGCACCACGATGAAAATGCTAATTGGCGCAATCCGTCCGACTGGCGGGCGGGGCGTCATTTTTGGCATGGATATTGTGAAAGACAGTGTGAAAATTCGCCAGAAAATTGGTTATCTGGCTCAAGATATTCGCTTTTTCCCAGATATGACGCCCCGGCAAACGCTACAGTTTTGTGCCAGCTTTTTCCCCCTTGAACCAGGGGTGAACCTGAAGCAACGCATTGATGAAATGCTGGAATTGGTGGGACTCCAGGACAAAGCCGATCGCAAAGTAGAGGGTTTCTCAGGCGGCGAACGGCAACGACTGGGCATTGCTCAAGCGCAAATCCACTCCCCGGACTTGTTAATTTTGGATGAACCAACAGCCGCACTTGACCCAATGGGACGCTATGACGTGCTGCAAATCATGAAGCAATTGCAGCAGCAAACCACGATCTTTTTCTCCACCCATATCCTGGATGACGTGCAGAAGGTTTGCGACCAAGTTGCCATTCTCAAACAAGGTCAATTGGTGGCGCAGGGACCAATCGAACAAGTGATGGCAGGTGGTGAAGGCGTGGTTTTCACCCTTTCCACCAAAGGGGATGTGGGGCAAACCCAGCAAGTGCTTTCGCAGCAAAATTGGGTGTCTTCTATCAGTACCAAGGTAATGGAGGGTCAGGTTTATTGGGAGATTGGCGTGACGGATGAACAAAAGGCTGAAGCTAACCTGCTGCGTCTGGTGCTGACGAATCAAAATGCGATCGTCTCGCAATTTGGTCGCAAGAGCTACGAACTGGAAGATATTTTCATGAGCCTTGTTGCAGGAGAAAATCAATGAGTAGCCCTCCAACGGCTAGAGAAACGACTTCATCGGTGGATAGCCAAATTTGGAAACGAGGCTTTTTCGTCCTGTTCCACCGCGAACTGCGAACGTGGTGGTTTACTCGTAAGTTGCTGATCAGTCTGATTCTGTGGACAGTCCTGATTAATGTCCTTCCCTTAATTGGCAGTGGTATGACTGTATCGAAAACGGTGGGAGGGACAACGACAACTACTGAGGGTATTTATCTTCCTTTTTCCGTATGGACTTCCCTACCCATGTTTGCCGCTATCATCACGATGCAAGGCGCGATCGCAGATGATCGCAAGTCGGGCATCCTGTCATGGATTTTGTCTAAGCCGATTGTTCGTTCAGCCTTTTATCTGGCTAAATTGCTGGCTAATGCCCTAGCAAGATTCTTGATCATTGTGCTGCTCCAAGGTGTGCTGGCTTATGGCATCTTTGTTATCCGGGGGGGTTCGGTGAACCTGCCTGGTTTCATCGCTGCCCTGCTTTTGGTGAGCTTAGTCTTATTGTTCTATATTTCGCTGACGATGATGCTGGATGCGATTCTATCCAATCGGTCAGCGGCGATCGCTATTCCTATGCTCGTGCTGATCGGGGGTGCGATCGCTCCTGTGGCACTTCTCATAATTTTCAAGAGACCCGATCTAGTGGAGTTACTGTTAAAGGTAACGCCTTGGGGACTCACGAGTAGCAGTCTTGGGCAACTTGCAGCAGGTCAACCCTTGCCAGAGATCGCCAGTACTATCACTACTGCACTTTGGATTGTTGCATTTACAGCTATCGGCATCTGGCACTTTAGCCGCCAAGAAATTTAGCACAAGTTTTGAACGACCTTTTGACACTCCCACGGTTACGCTAGGCTAACGCCTCGCAACGCTTTCGCTAAAACCGTGGGATTCTTGGGTTAATGGGGAGCTAGCACTTAACCCCTCGCCAAGCATCTTGACCGTATGCCCTACGGCTGCAAGTCCACGCTGCATTACCACAAGCGCTGCTGCAACGTCTCTATCAGTTTCGTATCCACACTCACCGCAATAATGAACCCGCTCACTCAAGTCTTTTTTGCCCGTGTGATGGTTGCAATTCGGACAAGTCTGACTTGTACCCTCTGGGTTCACCCTGGCAAAATAAACACTGCGCTTCCAGCACACCCATTCCAGAATAGACAAGAACTCACCAAAGCCAGCGTCTAAAGTATGTTTCGAGAACATACCCTTAGCCCATGCTTTGAAGTTCAAGTCTTCAGCAAATATCATCCCAGCTTGGTTACACAACTGGTGCGCTAACTTGAAGTGAAAGTCCTTGCGGGTGTCGTGAATGTGTTCGTGCAATTGAGCTACCTTAGCCTGAGCCTTCCGCCAATTATTTGACCCTAGTTTTTTGTGACTTGCTCGTTGTTGCAGCAATCGCAGCTTGCGTTGGAGAGCTACAAAAAACCGAGGTCGGGCAATTTGCTCACCAGTAGAAGTAGCTAAGAAACTTTTCAGCCCTAAGTCAATGCCAATGGGTTGACCGTGTGGCATCACATCGGGAACATCAACATCTGCTTGCAGTGTGAGCATCACATACCATCCTGAAGCCCGTTTCACCACTTGAGCTTGCTTGGCAACAAACCCGTCCGGGATAGGGCGAGATAGATGCATCTTGACCCAGCCAACACCAGGAAGTTTAACTCGGTTCTCTTGAATTGGATTGATACCCAACTGAGGAAACAACAGAGAACGCATTCTCCCTTGTTTTTTAAACCGAGGAAAACCGTGTCCTGATTCCCACATTCCAATGAAAGCTTTTTCCAGTCTCCTCAATACCTGCTGCAACATCTGCGAGTGAGCCGCATTGAGGTCAGGGTTAGCTTTCCTGGCTTGGGTTAGAGCTTTGCACTGAGACGCAAACGTTGGTCTGGGTGAGTCAGCCGGAATGATGTACTCACTTTTTAGACTGCAAGCGTCTATTCGGCATGACCTTGACTTATACCAATCTTTCCGCTCGGCTAACGCAAAATTCCAGACTCTACGAGAGGTTTCTAGCCATGTCTCGTAAGCCTGGGATTGTTGCTGAGTTAGCTTTAGGCGATAGGTAAAAGTTAGGTTTAGCATACCTACAGTATAACTTAAAAATATGGTGTCTGTTTTTAAGGAAAGCTACGCTCTCTGGCTGAACGCCCTGCTCGGTTTCATCCCACGCATAAAATGCTGTGGGCTTTCACCATCGCTTTTCTGTAACTGCCCAGTGGGAAGTGCAGAATTAGAGTTTTTTTGATTGAAATCTGAGTATTTAACCTCTGTCTTTAAGTAGATTGATAATCGGGTCTAAACCATCCCTATGGTAGACTCTCTGGCAAAAGTGTGTTTGGGATGTACAGATATGAAAAAAATAGGTTGTGCTGTGGTTTTGACTTTAGCCATGAGTACTGGAGAAAGCCTGCTAACGGCGGTGAGTAGCGTCAGCTTTGCGGCAACAGGTGCCACAGAAACATCAGCGCCAACTCCCCTGCAACTGGCGCAGGCACAGGTGCAACAATTGACGGAGCGAGCGGATTATGTAGGAGCGTGCCGTAAAACCACAGCTACCGCTCTAACAATCTATGAGGACTCGCGCTTGACGAGAAATGTGGGAACGGTGCAAAGTAATACAGTAGTGACGCTGACAGGTGTGCTGGGCAATGGGACAGCACAAATCAGAGTTCCTAGCCTGGGATGGATTCAATCAGCAACTCTCACAACAGACTGTAGCTCTGTAGAGCCTGCTGCTGCTACACTCCCTGCTGATATTGATACGAATCCCCAGTACTGTCGTCGGATTCGCAATTCAAAAACGGACGGTGCGAACTATAGGGATCTAGACCAGGGACTGATTGCTGATGAAAATCCGGGTAAGGGTGTTCAAACGCACCTTGGGAAACCAGATGGTCCGGCGGCAGGGGCAGTTGTGCGCATTACAAGAGATCCGGCTGAAACTCAGGACGTGGCTGGCCTCAGGTGGATTCGCATTAGATACACCAGTCGTTCGGGCGAAAAACGTGTAGGTTGGGTATCTAACGGTACATTAGCATCTAACAAAAGTAACCTGGCAGGCTGTTTGGCTGGGCAAAGTTGATGCGCTAGGGTCAGGAGAGTGGGTCAGACCACCTTAGTTTTGCGATCGCTTAAATTAACTCGGCAATAGAGCCGCGAATGCCCCCATTATCCACCTCTAGAGAAAAGCGATCGCCATAACTTTTTTAATCACAAACGGCGTAACAAGTTCAATCCGTGGGTATCCGTACCGCAGGTTTTGAACAGATTGTAGGTAGCACTCAACTGTTTCACTTGCTGAGTTTGGGTTGGACTGGGTTTCCAAGGCTCAGGGTTGTTGTAAGCGTAATAAGCTTCAACACCATCAATGCCTAAGTGGGCAGCTATGGGAATCAACTCATCCGCTGAACGTCTGTAGCGTGCTGGGTGTGCCAAGACTGCCAATCCCCCCGCCTGATGAAGAGCAACAATTACAGCTGCCGCTTGAGCATCGCTCTGTCGAGGTGCTTTACCTTGTAGATAAGACTGTAAGCCTGGATGTTCTGGGTCGAAAGCATACCCCAGGATGTGGACTTCAGTACCCAAGAGGTCAGCCGTGATTTCAACACCCGTCCACAGGTGAGGAACTGAGGTGGAAGGCGAGGCTTGCTGCTGCCAGTTTTCGAGCCAGTTTTGAGCTACTTCGTAGCCACCGATTGTATGGTGATCGGTAATTGCCAGCCCTTTGAGTCCAATGGCGACAGCTTGCTCGATCAACTTTTCTGGCTTTAGCTGACCATCCGAGTAGATCGTATGCATATGGAAATTATAAGAATACGGACAACTATCCGGCTGAATGTTCTCCCAGACTTGCTTGAGTGCTTGCTGATTTTGTGCTGCTACCTGAGCTGAAGCAGAAGCTTGAGCAATGTTGACCGCCATAGTTGCCTGCTGTAAGTTGTGTGCGTTGATCGACGAGATGCTAATTTTAACTGCGAGATTATACGCCTAGCTTGGCATAAGCGCCTATCGTTTCCAATTGTTAACCTTACATTAGCAAAAGTTAGATGCAATCGACTTTAGGTTATCGGCGCAACACCTATGGTAAAAGACTTTAAAAACCCTATTGCTAAAACTTTTGACACTGATTTGAAAGCCCTATAGATTGCCATCGTCAAGCCTTCAAATAGGAGTTTATACCTACTCTCTATTGCCTACCTGCTTAACCTCGGCATCCCCGAAGTTGTCCTAGATTGGCTACAATGCCAATCAGCTTGGCGAGCGGCTCAACTATGAAAATTATGAGATTTTTTACTAGTGTTTCTACAACTTGGCGTTTTACCTTAAGCGTAATGCTTGCTTTAGTGTGTGCGATCGCCTTTTCAGGGTGTAGTCTCTCTCCCTTGAAAACCAAAGCCGCTCAAGTACCTCAGTTAATCAGCAGTGTTCTCAGTGACCCCAAAACCTTTAACTACCCCCTGAGTCAAGAATCACCCAACGTTTTTGGCTACATTTATGACGGACTTACGAATGAAAGTGGCTGGGATGGCAAAATAGAGCCAGCTTTGGCTGAGTCTTGGGAAATCTCACCCGACAAAAAACGCATTGTCTTTACCCTAAGGAAAGGACTGAAGTGGTCGGATGGCAAGCCACTAACCGCAGAAGATGTGGATTTTACCTACAACAAAATTTATTTCAACGAAGAGATTCCTACAGATGCCAGAGATGTTCTCAGAATTGGCAAGACGCGGACAGTGCCCAGTGTGAGAAAACTCAACGATCTTCAGGTAGAATTCACAGTTCCAGAACCGTTTGCCCCCTTCCTCCGCACCACGGGTTTGCCAATCTTGCCTGCCCATGCACTGCGAGAATCAGTAGAGACAAAAGACAAAGATGGCAAGCCTAAGTTTCTGACCAAATGGGGCGTTGATACCAATCCCGCCGAAATTATCGCTAATGGGATGTACCAGCTAGAAAGCTATTCCACCAATCAGCGCGTGATTTTCCGGCGCAACCCTAACTACTGGCGCAAAGATGCTCAAGGGAAACAGCAGCCCTATATCGAGCGGTTGATTTGGCAGATTGTAGAATCAACAGATACCTCTTTATTACAGTTTCGCTCTGGTGGGTTGGATACACTCGGAGTTTCTCCAGACTACTTCTCGGTACTCAAGCGCGAAGAAAAAAGAAACAACTTCAAGATTTACAACGGAGGCCCCGCAACGGGTACAACGTTTATTTCCTTTAATCTCAATAAAGGGAAGCGAAATGGAAAACCGCTGGTTGACCCCATTAAATCTCGCTGGTTCAATACAGTTAAATTTAGACAGGCTGTTGCTTATGCAATTGACCGTCAGACAATGATTAATAATATCTTTCGCGGATTAGGCCAACCGCAAGATTCACCAATTTCCGTTCAAAGCTCCTATTACCTTTCACCCAAGGAAGGATTAAAAACTTATGGGTACGACCCTGGAAAAGCGAAAAAACTCTTAGAAGAAGCTGGGTTCAAATACAACAATAAGGGTGAGCTACTAGATGCAGAGGGTAACCGCGTTCGCTTCACGTTGATTACCAATGCTGGCAACAAAATCCGCGAAGCGATGGGAACCCAAGTTAAGCAAGACCTCAGCAAAATTGGCATTCAAGCTGATTTTAGTCCGATCGCCTTTAGCGTTTTAGTTGATAAGCTGAGTAATACTCTCGATTGGGACTGTCATTTACTCGGCTTTACTGGTGGTGTTGAACCGAATGATGGTGCTAATATCTGGTCGGTTGAAGGAGGATTACACTCTTTCAATCAAAAACCTGCCAAAGGACAACCTCCAATTGAAGGTCGAGAAGTGCCAGACTGGGAAGCAGAAATTAGCCGTCTTTACATCCAAGGAGCAGGGGAGTTGGATGAAGCGAAGCGCAAACAAATTTATGCAGAAACTCAGCGACTGACTCAGGAGTATTTACCGTTCATTCACCTGATCAATCCTTTGTCATTGTCAGCCGTGCGCGATCGCATTCAGGGAGTAAAAGTCTCA
>JALYGX010000607.1 GCA_030776905.1 Cyanobacteriota bacterium
AGCAATTTTTGGATAGGTTTGTATGGCTACAATTGGATAACTGCATTTCATGAGTGTCAGGATTGGGTAGAGGAATTAATCACTTCTGTTCGCAATAAGCGGGCATTTTATCAACGAGGGTTGAGGCCGATAACGCTTATACAGGAAGCATTCTAGGGCGCTTGTCGCCCCCTGAAGGTCACCCCGTCAGCTACTGGAGTTTAGCTGACGGGGTAACAAGCAAGCTGAAGGCTTGATAAATCATGTTTCCTCTTCCCAGTACAGCTCTCGCCGTGCAGATAAACGTGGTAAAAAAGAGCGGTTTGTTGTTCCCAACAAGACCGCCTATCAAAAATGCTCTCCGAATTTTATCTCATTCCTCTTCTGTCACTTTGGGGATCGCAAACGCTGAAACCTTAGATAGGACAGGAGTTCTCCCAATTGGCTTGCAGGACGTAGCTTGGAGCGTGGTTTTCCGAGAGTGACAGAAGAGCGGTAAGCCGCGTGGCAATAGCTATTGACCTAGCTGTTTAGATCGTTCCTTAGCGGCTTGCACGGCTTCTATGAGAGCAGAACGGAACCCTGCACGCTCCAACTGGGAGACGCCAGCAATAGTTGTGCCGCCAGGACTTGTAACACGATCTTTGAGTTCGGCAGGATGTAGTTTTGATTCCTGCAATAGTTGAGCGGTTCCCAGAACGGTAGAAAGTGCTAATTTAGAGGCGATCGCTCTCGGTAACCCCGCTGCTACGCCTCCATCTGCCAGGGCTTCGATCAGGATTGCCACATAAGCTGGACCTGATCCCGATAAACCCGTCACGGCATCCATCAAAGACTCCGGCACCTCTACTACTTCGCCAACGGCTTGGAAGATAGCCGTTGCTTGTTGCATCTGCTGTGCCGTCACCGATTTTCCAGATGCGATCGCTGTAATTCCTGCCCCTACGGTTGCTGGAGTATTGGGCATCGCCCGGATGACTGGCTGACGCCCAAACGCTGCTTCTAGGCGGCTTAAAGACACACCCGCTAAAATTGAAATTACCACGGGCAGCGGCTGTTGCGCTCGGCTACGCTTTGCATCTACTAAGTCTGTCGCTACCGCTTCAAACACCTGGGGTTTAATTGCTAACAACAAAACATCCGATGCCGCTGCCGCTGCTCGGTTATCTGAGGTCACTTGGACGCGGTATTTTTCCACTAAAGCGTCACGTTGGTGCGCTTGTGGCTCACTGACTAGGACATTATCAGGGTGATAAAGCTCTTGATCGATTAAACGGGATAAAAGCGCTTCTCCCATTACCCCGCCACCAACTATCCCAAGCTTGATAGACACCCTAATACTCCTATTAACACCATTTTCGATTTTGGGTCGCCTAGAGAGCGATCGCCAAGCGTCTCCAGATAAGAAACACAACCAGTCAACTAAGATTCCCGACCCAATCTAAAATCGCTACTGAGCCATCCGCTCCTGTTCAGACGCCCAGGCAGGAGCCGGAGCCGCTGGACGGGGAGTGCGCATCTGGGGTGAAGACACTTCATGAACGACACCCGACTGAGTGCTGACCTGAACGCAACTCGGTGTAAATAAGAATATACTTTCGCCAATTCGCTCTTGATGACCATCGATCGCGTAAGTTCCACCAGCGACAAAGTCTACTGCTCGTTGCGCTTGGTCGGGGTCCATAATCGTTAAATTTAAGACGACCGACTTGCGCTCTCGCAGTGCCTGAATCACCTGCGGCATTTCTTCAAAAGAACGCGGCTCAATTACCGCTACTTCTGAAAGACCATTAACTGCTCCTGGCATCCCAATCACGTTATTCATTGCATTCGCCCCTATTCCTGCTTCTGATCCTACAACTGTACGCTCCCTGACACGACGGCGTGGACGTTCTTCCTCCGCTGGCGGTGGTGCTGGAACTTGCTGTTCTTGCTGATAGAGATTTTGGTAGGCATCTCCATCCATCTCTTCGTACTCATATTCGTATTCTGCTGGCTCATTGAGACCAACAAAATCTCGTAGCTTGGTAAAAATGTTGTTCATTGTTTACTCTCCATCACAACTTTAGTTTGACGCTAAAACCCGATGATCGGCCGTCTTTATGGCAGCCCTCTTCAACAGATGCTTAATTTAAATTGAAAAGAACGGAAAATGGCTCTCTTACGTCCCGCTCACTCATCCTTGTTATCGAGTAAAGTGGTTCAAAATTAAGTCAATAAGTATACATCAGCCTCCTGAAAGCAGGTAGTCGTACAAAAATACCGCGATTGATACCAAGTGACCTTAAGTATGCCAATACCCATCATAGAGTTATGCTGGCAACATATTAGCCCATGCCTTGATACTGGGGCCTGGGGGTTAAAGACTAAGGGTGAGGGTTAGGGACTAGATTGGAATCCCCCACCATAACGGTACTCCGTTCAGTGGCTGGAGGATGTTAATTATACTTAAATCTACGACTCAAATAGAGATTACTTCCTCTGTTCACCTAATCCCTAACCCCTAACCTCTAGTCCCTAAACCATTTTTTACCCTGTCCGTTCACCAAAAATAATTCGCCCTAGGCGCACCATAGTGGCACCAGCTTGCACGGCGAGGGGATAGTCCTCTGACATCCCCATTGAAAGCTCGTGCATTTGAAGATTTGACCAGTTTTGCTCGCCGATTTTTAGAGCGAGTTCGCGGGTACGCTCAAAAACTGTCAGACTCTCTTGTTTGGATAATCCAAGTGGGAGAATTGTCATTAATCCTTGAATGTTGAGCGCATTGCAACAATTCAGTTCTGGTAAATCCTCAAGGAGTTCTTGTGTAGTCCAGCCGAACTTGTTCGGATCGGATACGACTTTCACCTGGAGACACAGCTGTGGCTTTAAAGACAGGTCTGTAGCCAATCGATCAAGCCGTTGAGCTAACTTGAGACTGTCACAGGTATGAATCCACTGAAATTGTTCCAGGGCTTTTTTTACTTTGTTGGTCTGTAGATGCCCAATGAAATGCCAGTTGAGGTCTGGCAAGTCACTAAGCTGGGTAAGTTTTGCTTCCGCTTCTTGAACCTTGCTCTCGCCAAAATCCCGAATCCCCGCAGCATAAGCCTCTCGCATGGCGTCCACTGAGACCTGTTTACTAACGGCAATTAGCCGGACTCCTGCGGGTAGCTGTTGACGAATGTTAGCAATGCGTTCTGCAATTAAGCCAGTCATTGGAAGGTTTGCTTATGGACGAGTTGAAGCTGCTCGAAGTCATGGAGTGGACCCGTGCGTCGGAGCAAGCGGAGACGATTTTCCACTAACAGGCGAGCATCTGAACGACTGATGGTTTCAAAGGCAAGACCAGTAGGAGTAATCGTCACGATAAAAAATAGACGCTGGGCGTAGAGGGTCGTGAACAATTCCTGTCCCTCTTCAACCATACAAACTCGAAAAAGCAGACCAAACGTTGGGTGATTCAGGTAGGTTTCGGCGTTCATTAACATCAACACTACAAATACCCATCCCTGGGAAGGGGATTGGGAGGAGTCACAGGAGATCGCAGAAGCGCTGACTCCAGTTAAAGATATGCAGATGATAGCTTGATTCGGTATTTACCGAGAGTCGAGGTTTGTATTGAGAGGGAATATAGCCATTATTAGGGTCTTTATCAGTCGCAAACTAAAAGAGCAGTGGCAATGCAATAATCGCGATCATGACTGAGACTCAACTGCCACTGGCACTCTCCCCAGCTAGCGGCTAAATCTGCCGCTGTTCCGTAAAGAAAGACTTGTGGGGCACCACTAGGTTGACGACGAATCTCGATATCGGTATAGGACAAAGCGCGAAAGCCTGTCGAGAGTGCCTTAGCAACCGCTTCCTTAGCCGCCCAGCGCTCAGCTAGCTGATTGATTGAAGTTTGAGCAGTAAAGGGTGCGAGGTATGGGGTTAGATAATAGTTAGTTGGCGGTTGAAGGTATCCACAATCCTGTTGTTCGGCAAGGGTATAGATGCGCTGTAAAAATCGTTCTCCGAAGCGGTCTAGAGCCGCTGCAATCCGAGGAATATGAACGATATCCGTGCCCAGCCGAATCATCATAGCAAGGCTCCCCACCCTAGTCCTACCCCCCAGAACATTAATAAGCTCGCTAAGGCAACCCAATCCCCCCGGCGCAGGCGTAGTTGATGCCACTGCACTCGATGCTCTGAAGGACTGGTAAAGCCCCGCACGGTCATCGCACTAGCGATTTGCTCTGCTCTCAACAGCAGATTTTCCAGCAGCCGTTCTGAAACCATTAACCAGACTTGAAGGCTTTTGCGGACGCCCAGTTTTTTCCAGTTGATGGCGCGGGTGCGTACAGAACGAACTAAATTCTGCACTTCTTCGAGGACTAGAGGAATGAAGCGCAAAGAAAGAGTCAAGGTCAGTATAATTTCAGTGACAGGCCAGTTCAGACGGCGCAAGGGTCGCATCAAGCTTTCTAAACCGGCTGTAATTTCTTCAGGTGCTGTTGTCAGTAAGAATAAGTTAGTACTATAAATTAAAGTAAATAGTAGTGTACTGATGCGAATAGCTAGAGCTAAAGAACGGCGCGTAACTGTTGCAGGACCGGCACTCCAAAGTACATAACGATAATCGGTTGATTGGGGGAGGATGAGTTCGCTCTGGGGTAGGCGTAGCTGATGGTTAGTGGAGAGACCGTCTGGGGCGATCGCACTTAAGACGAAGACAAAAAGTGCTAGCATCAGCAGCCAACCCATTTGCTGACGCCAGACGCGCAAGGGGATCGCTGCCGAGAGGGTCAGCAGAATCAACAGTACCACCAGCCCCAAACGCCAGTAAGGATTATCCACCAGAGGAGCCGCAAGAAAGCTCATCAGCCAGATAAACTTTACTCTGGAGTCTAGATAATGCAGCCAGGTTACTGGTTGTTCCAGGTACAACCCTAGAGGAAGCGATCGCAATAAATCCATTTTCCGTCACTGGTCATTAGTCATTGGTCATTAGTCATTAGTCATTGGTCATTGGCTTGGCGACCAACAACAAACAACCAATAACTATACGCGAGTCGCTCGATTAGCTGAAACATGGGCATCTCCAACCTCACGGACTTTTTTGCCTCGCCACAGTAAGCGCAGGGGTGTCCCTTTAAAGCCTAATTGTTGGCGGAACTGACGCTCGACGTAGCGGCGGTAGTTTTCGTTGAAGCGTACCGGATCGTTGACAAATAGAGCGATGGTCGGCGGCTGACTTTTTACCTGGGTGCCATAGTAGATTTTGCCTTGGCGTCCTTGGCGACTGGTAGGAGGAGAGTGCCAGCTAACAGATTCTTGGAGTACTTCATTAATCACCGAGGTCGTCACGCGACGTTGATGCTGTTCAGCAGCCGTGTCCACTAAATCAAGAATCTTTTCTACCCGTTTGCCAGTCAAGGCACTGACAAAAATCATTTCTGCCCACTCGACAAAATTCAGGCGGTCTTTGGCGAGTTTTTCGTATTCGTAGATCGTGTAGGAGTCTTTGTCAATCGCATCCCATTTATTGACCACGATGACAGCCGCCCGTCCTTCGTCGGCAATTCGTCCTGCCAGTTTCTGATCTTGTTCGGTGACACCATCAATGGCGTCAATTACAAGTAAAACAACATCTGACCGACGAATGGCTTTGAAAGCACGATTAATGCCAAAGAATTCTGGACCATACTCAACGTTTTTCTTTTTACGAATGCCAGCCGTATCGATTAGGCGATAGGTTTTGCCCGCAACACCCTTTTCTGGGTCACCTGGACGTTCTACGACCATATCAATGGCATCGCGTGTAGTACCGGAAATCGGGCTAACAATCGAGCGATTTTCACCAGTAAGGGCGTTTAATAGGCTAGATTTACCAACGTTAGGCCGTCCCACAATGGCAACTCTAATCTCTGGGCTGTCGGGAACTTCATCTACCGTTGGTAAGTAGGTAATTAGTTCATCGAGCAGTTCTCCGGTGCCATTACCATGAATCGCAGAGACTGGATAAGGCTCGCCTAAACCCAGTTCCCAAAAATCAGCCGCTTGAATAGCACCTTGCTGAACTGATTCACATTTGTTGACAGCGAGGAGTACTGGCACAGATTGTTGACGCAACCATTCAGCAATTTCAGCGTCAGCCGCTGTGGAGCCACTCTGACCATCCACGACAAATATTGCAGCACTAGCTTCTGCCAGAGCCGCCATTGCCTGTTCCCGAATTAAGGGTAAGAATTCGGTATCATCATCAAAGACTAAGCCGCCAGTATCGACAACGAGGTACTCGCGGTCTTGCCAGAAGGCAGGACGATAAGTGCGATCGCGCGTTACCCCAGGCTGATCATGCACGATCGCATCGGTCACGCCTGCCAACCGATTGACAAAGGTAGATTTGCCCACATTAGGGCGTCCAATAACAGCAACAATTGGCAAGGTCATAACCACGTTCCTAAAAAATAGTTGAGGGATTTAGAGATGCTCACATTTAGCCCCCTCCCCAATTGTAGTCAGGCTGCCGCAGCTAACATTATTCAGAAATCCCTACAGCTAATTCTGCTTGACCGAAAAGGGGCTAGGGCGTGTCATCAATTAAGCCAGATCACGGTAGCAGCCAGATAAATTGCACCCAGAAAATTCTTGGCCCGCTTATCGTAGCGTGTCGCAATCGCTCGGTATTGCTTGAGTGTGGCAAAGAAGTTTTCAATTAGATGCCGTGCTTTGTGAGCCAAGAAAACAAGCTTATGAAAAACTGGTTGAGGTTTCTCAAGCCGGACTGAAACAAGCTCAAGGTGTCCAAAGACATTTTTCGTAAGCATTATTTATGGCTGGGTTTTCATGATTTAATTCGTGTCATGAATCAATTTAAACCTTATTTTTCTGATAGTTAATCTGGTTTCTTTGTTACTCCTTTACTTCGGAGAGTGACAGAAGAGTGGTATTTCCCTAACGAGTTGAGATAGCCGTAGCTTTCGTCAATTTGTACCATAGCTAGCTCCTGTGAGAAGTCAAATGTCCGCTCTGACGGTGATAAAATAATTATTGCTCAAAAGCCAAATTCTTTGCGAATCGCAAAGCCTTATCAAACTTTGGGTGAATTATCTTACCATTGAGCCAGAGGGGTCAATGTAGCCCCACTGAGAGTTAATTTTAACCGCAGCTAGTCCCTCTGAGAAAAGCTGAGTATCTTTAAACTGTGGCGACACAGTCATGTTTCCAAAGTTGTAGATAAACCTAGTCAAGCGACTTATTCCTACCTGGCTCGCCTTTCAGATTTTACTTTTTGTAAATCAAGAAAGCTGAGCCAATAGGATGAGTATTTTCCACGTAGATTTTATTGTCGAAATAAAAACCTGTAGAAAAACCGCCATCAAATAACATCCCTTCTTCAATTTTCCCCAAGCAATAATTATTAGCAATGCCTTTCAGAACATCATCAAACATAGACGGATAAAGGGCTTTATCTAAACTGGCGTTGTTAACGAGAAAAATCACATAACCTTTAGAAGTAATTGCTGCCATAGATCGGCTTGTTTGAGAGCAAAGATAGTCTCCTAAGTCAGGGCAAATATTTTTAAATTTTCCACTTTTATAAAATCTTCCATTCCCTCCTACTACGTTGTAATTGAGAATTGCCTCTTTTCTCTTACCAATTTGAATTGTAGCTCTTCGCTCTTCTGGTTTACCTCCTGAAATTCCAAAAGAAGACCGCTTATACTTAAATGCACCTGAATACTCTACTCCCCTAGAACTATTCAATCCTTGAGGCCTATTATTAATATCGATATAATCTCCATTAATCGCAGCTATAGGTCTTTTTCCATTTAACAGCGAATTCTCATCAGATATAAGTTCGCGAAATTGTTTGGGTATATACTCTTGGCGCAATTTACCTTTAGCATCTTTAGCATAAAGTTCATGAGCTATACCAACATTGACTTTAAAATCTAGGTCTTTAGATTTAGGGTTAAAAATAATAACATAATTTACCCCCGGTTCATTAGTATTGCCTTTATTATCAGTTGCTACTAGCTCAATGTTTTTAATAAATGGGCACTCTTGATTTTTTTGTTTAAGTTGATTGATTGATGTTAAGCCTAGGCGTCTTTCTAAGCTTAACCTATGGTTCAAGCCAGTAGATATCAACAACAGCGCCAGAAATATGGCTAATAGAAAGACTTTCTCCTGTACCCGCATAGAAGACTTTTAGAACCAAATGTGCTAGTTGAGCCGATCAAGATTTTATGTGGCTCTCATAAGATTACCGCTTTAGTGATCGCACTAGCACAGGGTACTAGGCTTGAAAAGCATATCAGGAAAGATAAAAATCTGTTTTTCTTTCCCCCCAGCCCCTAGTCCCTAGTTCCTGTTTTCAAGACATGGGGAAATTCTTTGAAGAATTTTTAAGCCGAACGCATTACTTGAGTATTCCAATGATGCCGTTGCAGTTGATGCATATGGTCAAACAACTTCCAGCAATACTCCTCTGGAAGTCCACAAGTGATTGCACCTCGGAGGACGACATTCAAATACCAGTCATTGGGAGCTAGTTCTGTTGCTAGTTTATTCACCACGACGTACGTACGAACGCCAGTGCACATCTGATTACAGGAGGAAACCTTAGTGCAGTGGATCTTGAAATTGTCTAAGCTGAGGACTCATGATTGCAATAGACGCAACTTATTGACTTTAACTAAGGATTTTAGCAAAAGCCTCTTAAAAAAAACAACAAAACCCCGATAGACAAACTGTACTTTACAAGAAAAAACTCTTTATCTATCACTTGTGATTACTTTGCATTAAATTCACAACAGTCTACTGAAATATATCCACCACAAAATTTCTCATTTCTGCCAAAACCTGGGGTTTGATTTCATGCCCGATATTGAATTCTCGATAATTCACGGCTACCCCCAACGCTTCCAAGCTATCCTTGGCTTCTTGAGCTTCACCTTTAGTTACAATCTGGTCAAGCGTGCCTTGCACCATTAAAACAGGTGGCAAAGTTCTGCCAACTGCTGGCTTTGAAGGTAAATAGCCGCTAATCGAGACCAAACCGGCTAGCGGCAACGTTAACCCCACATCCAAAGCCATTGCTCCACCTTGAGAAAAACCACTCAAAATTGTTGATTCCAGGGGGATGCCAGTAGTATTTGCCAAGGACTTGAGCCAGTTGGTCAGCCGTTGCCGACTTTGCGCTAATCCTTTATGCTCTTGGCTTTTCAGGTCGTACCACATTTTACCCCCAAGCACACTGGGGTCGGGGTAAGGGGCATTAGGAAACAGAAATTCATAATCAGGTAAATGTAAAGCAGATGCCATTGAAACTAAAGCCTGTGCTTTGCTACCCGATCCATGTAGGCAAACAATCAATCCCCGTGGCATTCCACCTTTTTGTGGTAGAGATGAGATGAAGTGTAAAGAGTTGGATGGAGTTCCTAAATGATAATTGGTTTGTGCTGCGACAGGTCGCAGTAGTGTGGTTGAGAGAGTGGCAGCGGAGCTAACTAACAGGAATTGACGCCGACTCAAGTTTCTGTTTTTCACTCGCAACCAAAAATTCTCCCTCATTGATCATGTTATGTTCTGACGGATACTGACGCGATAGGTTCCTTATGTTGTCGCCACGTTATTATACGAGGTTCGTTGTCATGTACTACACCAAAGTTCTGCTTGCTGAAAAATGATGGGGAGAAAATAACTTTTCATTATCCCCATCCATTTTCCTAGGAGCTGCCATAGCGAACCGCCATCACCTCTTGGGGAAAATTCTCTCTCCCTTAGCCTCTAGAATTTACTTCCCCGTACACTTAACACCCTTGATTGACCCGTAGAGGCTGCTCTGAGATTGTTTTTTAGTTTTGACATTGTTCGCATAGGGGCAGACTAGATGACCACCTGCTCGGACAGTGAAATCATTGAAGTCGGTATCTTCTTGATTTGGCTTGACCAGCACAGATCCGGTATCATCCCAGAGATTAATAGTACCGCCGTTCCCCAGACCAGAGAAGCTACCTTCAAACCTCGCTTGTTGATTATTGCTACTGTTGAGAGCATTGCTGGAGTAAACCATACCAGCAGGCCTGCCATTGTATGTAGATTCCAAATAGAAGGCATACCGCGCCTTTGCCTTGAATTCAAACTCTGCTAATGGCTGGGTGACCGTGTTTCCAGGCGTCCCTGTAAAATCAGGCTTGGAAGGCGATCGCGTATAGTCAGTTGGAGTGTTGACATTCTGTGGGGAATCAGAAGGTTTAACTTCAACCAACAGAGGCGTCTTCTCACCCGTATCTAAATTGACGACGCCAAAGGTTGACTGGTAAGCTCCTTGGGATTGCACAAATTCAAACTCGACAATCGTATCGACATCAAACTGGATACCGTTAGTATCAAATTGATCGGCAGCTTGAGCGGGTTTGGAAAAAGTGCCCAAAACCCCTGCCGCAATCACTGCCATAAGAATTTGTAACCCCGCACAATTGCTTAGGCTTTTTCTTTGCATCATAACTTTCTTGCTCGGCTGAATCTATTTCGATGGATGAGGTGAAAATCTACCAGATACGGTTACGACTCGCGCTTTGCTGTTCCGCCTGCCGACGGTTCACATCACTTAAAAAAGTCTTAGTTTCCTGCACTACGCTATTGAGTTGCTCACAAGCTGGGTTGATACAAACCTCATTGGGGTCGGCTGGACCTCTAGCAAAGCGGCGTGGGCCAGAGGGTGGAGGAGCATTACAGCAAAGGTTAGAAGCTCCGTCTAATTGTTGAGAAAGCCGTTGAGCATTGTTGAGAATGTCCGGATTGAGTCTGCCACCGTTCTGAAAGATGGGTGCAGTGTTATTCCAGACGTTGGTTCCAGTGATATCTGACTGGTTAGGAGCTTGTTGCGCGTTGGCAGGAACTCCGCTCAACCCACTACTCAGCAGTGATGCGCTAATAACCAAATTAATCCATTTCTTTGTGTGCATAACTCTCACTACCACATTTACTACTTAAAACTTGAAGGCAAAACCAGTGCCTAAAACGAACCGGGGTCCATCTCCTGCACCAACAATGTCGCGCACCGCCGGCGTAATCACTAGAGGGATGTTTTTAAAGGGTGCGACTGAAACCCCCACTCCCAAATCTTGTCCGCTCCACTCGGCGATTAAACTCACGGGTTGAGCGACGCGGACGGCAACGTTGCCAAACACGTTAACCCCACCAGAATCATTAGCGACCGCACTCTCAGAGCGGAACTGTCCACTGCCGATACCCGCCGTGACTGCTACTCGGCTAAACGGCGAGTTGATGTCATCTCGCGTCCGAAAAATTTTAGTGGCAGTTCCATACACAGAGTTTTCAAAGTCATTATCGTCGCCAACATTTAAGAAGCCATTCCATCCAGCGGCAACGGAAAAATCATTAGCTAGCTGACGATGGACTTTGACATTAAAGCCACCACTGCCAAAATCCCGATTACTACCAAAGCTAGCCAGTGTATAAGATAACTCTACACCCACTGCTTTACGAGCATCTCCTAAACCCACCCCAATACCCACAGCACCATCACTTACGTCCGCGTAGCGGGTTCGTTGTTGAAAGGTAGCGCTGACAAAACCTGTGTTATTGTCTGCCCCAAAGCCAGTTGGAATCACAATACTCAAAGCGGGTGAAGCTTGAAATTGTTCTGGCTGGTTGATGTTCTCTAAAGCACGTAGCTGAGATTTAAGATCTTCCACCTCGACACAGGCTTCGGTTGTTGTTGGTACAGCTTGTGCTACAAGTTTCCCAGCCTGCTGTGGACTGACTGTTGTTTGGGAGACAGGGTTATCACGGCTTTGCAGAAGCCTCGGACTTGAATCGGGTTTCGGAACTTCCTGTAAATCTTGCGGACTTTGACTCTGTGCCTCTGCAAGCGTTGCGGCTGAAGCTAACTGAGTTGGTGAGGACTGTCTGACTGACGTGGAGCTGTCTTTTGCCGTCGAAGTTCCCCATACTGTTGCCTCAGTTTCAGGAGGTGCAATAGCAGCGCTACTCGCTGAAGAAGTGGAACTTGCTACAGTTGGCATCGCAACTTTTTGACTGTCCTGAGCAGGTGGAGTGCTTGGAGTCTTTGAAGTTGGCGAGGCTGCTAGAGCAAATTCTTTGGCTCCCACGGATTCTGGCGAGGCAATTTGCATTTCGCTATTAACTCGTTTGGCGAGTGTTGCCTCTTTTGATAAGGATTCTTCCCCCGGAGCAGGAACAACAAGATTCCCTGCATCTTTAATGGGTTGCTGACGATCAATATCCACAATAGACGTATTTGCTAACGCTTGATGCGTCAAATTTTGAGTTGCAAATGTTGCGAGGGTGTAGATCGCAAGACTCGGAACACCCCGTAGGCACAATGTCCGCCGATTAGGGCATTCTTTAGATAAATTGGCTTTTTCAGGCTTGGCTGCGCCTGTATAAAGCCTATTAGCAGGCAGTGAATTTCGATGAAAAAACTTAGCAATTGACTTATCTGGCACAAACATGCTCCTATTAAAGGTGCTGACCCTTTATACACCAGCGTTGATAATTCTCAGGACAAAATTAAGTTCTACGGCGCATTATGAAGTTAATGTGTAGTTTACTCAGAAGCCTTTGCAACGCGCGTTAATTTGCCTAAAATTTTCTTCTTAGCGTTTAGGAAAAAAGAAA
>JALYGX010000608.1 GCA_030776905.1 Cyanobacteriota bacterium
GAGCAGAGGAGGCGGGTTGGATCGGGCGGGATTTGACCAGCCGTCAGCACATAGAGATTGTCTTCAATTGGCGATCGCTGAATTACATCATCGACATTGATTTCGCTAGAAATAACATTGCTAAGTCCCCACACGTTAGGCAAATCTGTCCTGACATGCACCTGAGGACGGCGCAAATCTGCATCGACTAGTAACACCCGTTGTCCCATTGCTGCGGCTGCCTGTGCCAAGAACGTCGAAATGGTAGATTTCCCATCTGCTGGGACAGATGAACTAATCACCAGAGAGCGAATTGGTTGATCAGGACTTAAGAATTGCAGGTTCGTGAAAAGAGAACGAAATGACTCTGAAAAAGGAGAAGCTGTGTAACGATGAGACTGACTACTGAGTTCTAACTCTAGGTTTTCAGAATCTGGTGTGAAATTGGTAGCAGGACTGCTGAAACGTGCCTTGAGTTGTTTGTCAAAGGGAATCGTTCCTAATATGGGTAAACCCGTGCTATCTTTCAGCTCATCGGGAGAGTGAAACACCTTATCCATTTTTTCTACTAAGAACGCAGCACCCGCTCCGGCGAGTACCCCGGCGACTGCACCCAGGAGAATACCACGCGGCACATTGGGCGAAATCGGTAATTGAGGTCGCTGCGGTTTGGTAATCTGCTTCCAGGGATGGGTTTTTTGGGCTTTCTCTATTTGCAGTGTCTCTCGAACAGCAAGAAACCGATTCAAGCTCTCCGTTGCCACCGTTAGCTCTCGCTGTAAATCCGTGTACTGACGGGAAATAACTGCCAGATTTTTGAGTTGCACACTTAAGGCATTTTCCGCTTGAGCGATCGCACTTCGGCGTACTTCCAAAACGTGCTTTTGGTTCGCTGCATCCACTATCTTCTTGGTCAGTTCCAAGCGAATGGAACTGGGTGAAGCCAGGGATTCGGCGTTGTTAGGGACGCCAGAGGCAGTCTTTCCGACCACAGTTGATGCTTCCTCGGTCAGTAGGGGCATTAAGTTACGCTGCTGTTCTCGCAAGGTTTGAATAGTCGGACTATCTTCGGTAAACCGCGCTGACTCAGCCGCAATTTTATTTTCTACCTCAGCAAGCTTGTCGAGTAACTGTTGGTAGCGAGGTGCTTCCGAGAGGGCTGAGGCGGCGATCGCTTGGTCTGGTGATAATCCCAACTGCCCTAGCTGACTTTTTAGTTCTGTATAGAGTTTTTCCGTTTCACCTAACTGGGCTTGGGTTTCTTGTCGTTGTTGTACGATCGCGCTTACACGATTGGTTAAAAGTTCACCCTGAGTTTGTGGATCGATTATGTTGTAATTCTGTCGAAAATCCTGGAGTTTCTGCTGCGCCTTATTAACTCGCGTTTGTAAAATCTCTGTCTGGGCGTTGACAAATTGGATTCCTTGTTCTACAGTGTCTTGCTGCTCTTGCTCTGAGTACTTAACGTAGCCATTGGCAATTTGCTCTAAAATAAATTGAATTTTTTCGGGGTTAGAATCCTGGTAGCGAACTTCTAAAATTTTGGTTTCCGCTAACCGGGAAATCTTCAGATTGGCTCGCAGGATGTCGTAGGTAATTTCTGGATATCGAGCTTTAATTTTCTCCACCATGGGAGACATGACTTGAGGACTCCACAAGACCTGAATCTGAGTCTCGTAGTCCACAGTCTGGACTGAGCTGCCGCCAGTTTTTTCGAGCGATTCACTGAGCTGCTTGATCTTGTTTTCCTGAGTAGAAGCGGCTCCGACTAATAGCTGAAATTTGCCTTCATAGCTGGGAACCTCTTTCAAGACCTTGGCAACAACCCCGGATGTCACGGCGATCGCTACACCGGCAATCACGATCATCCGGCGACGAGCGACCGCCAAAAGCTGATGCAGATCGAATTTATCGTTGTCAAACTCCGAGAACTCCCCTGTGTAGAGTGGAGACGATTGGGCCAGCTGTTTACCGTTACCACCCAACGGGAACGGCTGATAATCTCCATCTAGACTCATAGTTCAAAAGTGCTGAAGTTTACGCTTTTTTTTTACAGTAACGCTTATTTTCGTTTTAGTCAGAAAAATGAAGAAGGAGGATTATCCCCTTCACTAAGGTTACCACTTACTGTTACAGGATTTGTCCCATCGATCAGGACAAACCACTGAAAATACAAGCGGTAGTAATAAAAAGTTACAAGAAATATCTAAATAAGGGTGAGGGGAACTTTTAGATAGAAATATCCATCTTTTTAGAAGTGTAAAATTGCAGCAGAGGCGATTGAAATCCTTTTCTGTCAAATCATTAGAATCATGTTCCGGATAAAAACTTGGAACGGAGAAAAGGTTGATAGCAGTGACAAGGATGAATTTGAGACGTTGAACTCCGTAGGTTCAGGTTCAATTTTCACCAGCATTTCAATCTTGATATCCAAATAATACCATCAGGGAATGAGCAGTTAAAACTCTAACCCAACTCAGTAGCGAGGAAAAATGAGCAATGGCAATACCCCGGTAAAGCACAGCAGACCGATCAAGCTGTCGATCATTACGCAGTTTTATCCACCTGACTATGCCGCAACGGGACAGTTAATTGAACAGCTAGCTGTTCAATTGGCACAACTAGGACTGCTTGTTCAAGTCTTTACGGGACAGCCTGGTTATGCATTTCATAAGGAGTCTGCTCCAGCGATTGAGCATTTAGATCGAGTTGCGATTAGGCGATCGCGTTCCACTCGGCTCTGGTCTAAGCGAATTCGTGGGAAAGCCTTAAATGGGCTTCTATTCTGCGTGCGTTCTGGGATTCATTTACTCAGAACTTACAGCCGTGGTGATGTTTTGCTTCTTACTACCGCTCCCCCTTTTTTGCCGATTTTGGGGTACTTAGCCAATAAAATCTTTGGTCTACCCTATGTTTGTCTTCTTTACGATTTATATCCTGATGTTGCCGTCGAGTTAAATGTTGTTTCTAAGCACCACAGGTTAGTCCGATTCTGGGATGCGGTTAACCGCCGCATTTGGAAGCAGGCGCAACAAATTATTGTTCTCAGCTCTTCTATGAAAGATAGAGTTGTAGCAAAGTGCCCAGAAGTTAGGCATAAAATTGCGGTCATTCACAATTGGGCTGATCCAAAGTGGATTGCACCGATTCCCAAACACCATAATGGGTTTGCTAAAGAATTCAATCTGGTTAACACCTTTACGGTTCTCTATTCTGGCAATATGGGTCGCTGCCATGACATGGAGACAATTTTTGAAGCGGTTAAACTCTTACAAGCAGAACCGATTCAGTTTGTGTTTATTGGGAATGGTGCTAAACGTGCCGTTTTTCGATCGCAAGCCGAGGAGCTAGGTTTGCACAACTGCCAGTTTCTGCCCTATCAGGATAAACAGAACCTGCCCTATTCCCTGACGGCTTGCGATCTGTCCTTGGTGAGTGTTAGTCCTGGGATGGAAGGCTTGGTTGCCCCCAGCAAGCTTTACGCGGCTTTGGCGGCAGGGCGTCCCATTGCGGTTATCTGCGAACAACATTCCTATCTGCGATCGCTTGTCACTGATGCTTGCTGTGGTGAGGCTTTTAGTAATGGTGATGCCGCAGGGCTGGCGGCTTTTATTCGACGCTTGGCAGTCGATAGCCAGTTAGTTAAGCAGATGGGACAGGCTGGGCGTCACTACCTGCTGTCTAACTTTACACCTGAACTGATTGCCAAGCAGTATTCAGAGGTGTTGCATAAGGCAGTTTTTAATAAGCTTGAATCATCTGGCGCGATGAGTGTGGAAGAGATTCACCCGGAATCTCTTCCCATCCACAAGAAAATTTGAAGTGAGGAGTGGCGGCTTTGCCCTAGACATAGGATAGGTACTCCATGTACACAGAAGAGGTGAGGAGCGATACCTTTACGACTCTTGCAACTTTCGATTTGACGCATCAAAGTAAATGCATACTAAAGAATTAATTATTGAGGCAGGTCGTACAGAGAGCCAGTACTGGAAAGATTTGTGGCGCTACCGGGAGTTGTTTTACTTCCTGGCTTGGCGGGACATCTTAGTGCGTTACAAGCAAACTGTAATTGGCATCGCTTGGGCACTGATTCGACCCTTCTTAACGATGGTTGTCTTCAGTGTGGTGTTTGGCAACCTGGCAAAGCTACCATCTGAGGGTGCGCCCTATCCGATTCTCGTTTTTGCTGCAATGCTACCCTGGCAATTCTTTTCTTCTGCGCTTGGTGAATGCAGTAACAGCTTGATTAGCAATGCTAATTTGATTTCTAAGATCTATTTTCCACGCTTAATTGTGCCGGCTAGTGCTGTGATTGTTAGCTTCGTGGATTTTATGGTTTCAGGGATAATCATGTTAGCGCTAATGGCTTGGTATAACTTTGTACCTAGTTGGCGCATATTGATGCTGCCGTTGTTTATCGGCATTGCTTTTGCGGCTTCAATGGGCGCTGGTTTGTGGTTAGCGGCGCTGAATGTGAAATACCGCGACTTTCGCTACGTTGTGCCGTTTATCGTGCAGTTAGGCTTGTATATCTCTCCGGTTGGGTTTAGTAGCAGCATCGTACCCCAACAGTGGCGCTGGCTCTATTCCTTAAACCCAATGGTGGGGGTAATTGATGGCTTCCGTTGGGCGATTTTGGGTGTGAATGCAAAATTCTACTGGCCAGGATTCACGCTATCAATTGGGTTAGTTGGTCTGTTATTTGTTAGTGGCGTCTGGTACTTCCGCAAAACCGAACGCACCTTTGCCGACGTGATTTAAGGTTGGCAACCTTCAAATATGTCCAAATGGATTAAGAGATTTCCTGTAGAGATAGTAACAGTTCTGAAGTATGTCAGATACAATCATTTGTGTTGAGAACCTGAGTAAAAAATACATCATCGGTCAGCAAAAGCAAGAGAGTTACACAGCGCTGCGGGATGTGATTGCTAATGGAGCTAAGTCTATTGGAAGCAAGCTGTTGAAGCCTTTGGGCAAAAGAATGCCTGAGCCAGCAGTTGAAGAGTTTTGGGC
>JALYGX010000609.1 GCA_030776905.1 Cyanobacteriota bacterium
GCTCGGTTCTGAGTAGCTGCGTTCTGAGCGTCTGGGTTGTGAGTAGCTCGGTTCCGAGTAACTGCGTTCTGAGCGTCTGGGTTCTGAGTAACTGCGTTCTGAGTACCTAGGCGCTGCCTCTTCTACAGGCTCCCGACGACGAGAATATCTTTCTGGTTCGGGTTGGCTATAACTTTCCTCACTGCGCCAACGCCTCCTAGAAGATCGATATTCTGTAGAGCTACCCTCTGAAGCCGTACTGCCAGAAGCCCTGTTAGAGTCGCTTCTTGAGGTACTTTCAGAGCGAGAACGAGCTTTGTCTTGAGCGCGATTGGATTTGATAGGCTTTGGTTTAATTGAGCCTTTGCGGTTTTCTATGTCCTTGGGGCGCTCTGGGAACGGTTCAACGTTCATTTTTTGTACTACCTTCACCATGAATTGGTGCCAGGTATAGGCAGCAGTACCGCTCGCGCCATGAGTCGGCTTGTTGTCATCATTACCTAGCCAAACCCCCGTCACTAGTTGGGGAATGTAACCAACAAACCAAAGGTCGCGAGCTTCGTCAGAGGTACCTGTCTTACCCGCAACGGGTCGCCCCAATTTAGCGGCCCGACCTGTCCCATCATTGACAACACCTCGCAGCATCCAGGTCATGATTGCTGCACTTTCTTTGTCAAGAGCCTGCTCACCCTTAAAGTTTTCGTCGTAAATTACACTACCGCGTCGATCGCGAATGCGGCGAATGCCGTGGGCTTTAGTGTGAACGCCTTCGGCAGCTAGGGCACCATAGGCACTAGTCAGCTCTAGTAGATTCACTTCAGACCCCCCTAATGCCATAGAGTAGGTGGGGTTGAGCTTGGACTCAATACCCATTTTTTGGGCAACTTCGACGACGGTGTCCCAGCCGACATCGATTAAGGTTTTCACGGCAACAACGTTGACTGAGTAAGTTAGGGCATCTCGGATGCTGATCCAACCCCGGTATTTGTCGCCGTAGTTCTTCGGGCTGTAGCCGTCTATCGTGAAGGGAGCATCGAGATAGCCACGATTCGGAGAGATACCTGTTGCGATCGCCGTACTATAAACAAATGTCTTAAAAGTAGACCCAGGCTGACGTTGAGCCTGGGTGACGCGATTAAATTGTTGATTGTAGAAATCTTTTCCTCCCACCATTGCCTTGATCTGACCCGTGCGCGGATCGATCGCCACCATTGCGGCTTGTTCAAATCCTTCGGAGCGCCCATCAAGTTCAACGGCGTCTTTTATGGCTTTTTCAGCCGCCGCTTGCCAATCTATATTTAAACTGGTCTCGATCGTCAAGCCTTTCTCTGCCAGCACTTGTTTAGAGACGTACTTGGGCAGTTCTTGTTGAATGTATTCGGTAAAGTAGTTGGCTTTGCGGTCGAGTCGCTTGGGATTACTGCGTTTGGTAGTTAGGGGAGTTGCGATCGCTTCCTGGGCTTGAGCGGGTGTGATAAACCCACTATCTTGCATTCGTAGCAGCACCACATCGCGACGCTCCTTAGCCGCTTGGGCGTTGACAAACGGCGAGTAGTCACTCGGAGCAGCAGGCAATCCAGCCAGCAGTGCCATTTCTGGTAGGGTCAGGTCTTTTATTGATTTACTAAAGTAGACCCAAGCCGCATCGGAAATCCCGTAAGCACCTGACCCCAGATAGACCAGGTTCAAGTAGCGTTCCAGGATTTTCTCTTTGTCGATATCCTTCTCAATTTTTTGCGCCATCCGCATTTCTTTGAGCTTGCGCGTTATGCTGTGGGCCTGATCGAAGTAGACAATTCGAGCCAGTTGTTGAGTGATTGTACTACCCCCTTCTACCACACCCCCAGCTTGCAGATTAGAGACCATAGCGCGAACAATGCCCTGATAATCTACCCCATGATGTTCTTGAAAGCGCCGATCTTCTGTAGCGAGGAACGCTTGAACAAGGGTATTAGGCACTTCCCTATATTTCACCGTATCACGGGTAGCTGGCCCGATTTGCTGGATGATCGTGCCGTCTGCGGCTTTGATGGTGATTGTGTCTTTCCGGACAAAGGTCAATACATCGCCGGTAGACTTAGGAACACTCTTTTCTAGCTCGTACCAGCTATAGGAGAGAGCGATCGCGCCGCCACTCACACCCAATCCCACCCAAAACCTGTACTGATGATGGATTGGTTTTGGGCCTGTAAATGGCTTTATAACAAAGCGAGAAACCGACTTCAGCCCATTGATCGCTCGCGCTGCTCCTCCTTGGCATCGCGCCAGTAGCGAAGGTCGCGATTTTTGTTGCTCTTCATCATCTTGCTCAACATCACGATCGCTATCAGACGGCGATTGCAGCCCCGGTTCGGTTGACCCGTCCGAATTTAACTGGCTCGATGGATCTTTATGCTTTGGGATGAACTTTGCCACTTTAACTCCTCAGTTACACCACAAGCCGCCACAACTTCTTGCTTATTTTAGGGCTTGGGATCAGACTCTGCGCTAAGTACCGACTTTTCTTTTTGAGGTAAGGGAAAATCCCAATACCTCAGAAGCCGCAGCCTTGTGAGGGCTGGAAACTTTCTAAAAGATTGGATGTGCTGGTTTTCTCGCCTAGGCATCTAAATTAGATCTGAGCGCTGAGTGTTATTGTCTATTGGCATTTACGGTAAGTCAATTTTGGCAATTTCCCTTCCGTAGATAGATTCCCATCGGGTACGCGCTCTTATTTTACGCGGTAGATTGCAAGAACAGCAATGCGACAGCCCTTGAGAGCATTGCGATTTTTCGTCATAAGTTAAGGGAGTAAAAACAACACAAACCCCGTGTAACACCCTTCTTTTAATCCAGGTAATGGCAGCGGCAGAGGTTTTAGCTGAGACTTTTTTCACTCCTAGGACTTATGCAAAGTTAAAAGATTGTATCTGAATTAGCTGAAAATTAATACGCTATCCGGGAAGTTTTCATAGAGGATTTATAAAAATGAACCCAGAGCTAATCGACCTTTTGGGCTTAATCGCCGGAACGCTGACAACGATCGCTTTTTTACCCCAGCTCTATAAAACCTGGAAATCCAAGTCAGCTCAAGATGTTTCTTTAGTGATGATGATTACCTTTTGTACCGGTCTTTTCCTCTGGTTGCTGTACGGACTGGCGATTCATGCCATGCCTGTTATCGTGGCGAACGCCGTCACCCTGATTTTGGCGTTAATGATTTTAGTTCTTAAAATTAGATATAGGTGACCCTATTAGGGGCTGGGGCTAGGAGCTAGCGATTAGGGAAAAATTGTTCCTCACTTAGTTCGGAGTTCTAGCTTTTTATTTGTAATGTCCTGTTTCTCTCGTACCCCCCTAGCCTCTAACCCTTTATCGCACAACGCCTGTGACTCCTGCCGTATTTAGCTCTGAACGACTTCTTTTTACACCAGCCACTCCCAATGCTGATGCTGTTCCTACAATCTTTGCCTTCCCTAATGAATACAGCGTCGGTATCACCAGTTTGGGGTATCAAGTCGTTTGGGCAACTCTCGCTGCGCGCCCCGACCTCCAGGTAAGTCGCTTGTTTACCGATTGCCATGAGCCATTGCCGGGACAACCGGAATTGTTAGGCTATTCTTTATCATGGGAGCTGGATTTCGTCAATATATTGAATTTGCTGGAATTTTTAGAGATTCCAGTCAGAGCAGCCGCTCGTTCCCATGACCATTCCCTCGTCTTTGGCGGGGGTCCGGTGCTGACTGCCAACCCAGAACCGTTTGCGGACTTCTTTGATGTAATTTTGCTCGGTGATGGGGAAAACCTGCTAGGTGATTTCATCGACGCTTACAAAGACGTTCGCACGGCTGATAGAAACACTCAACTGCGACACCTAGCCCAAGTGCCGGGACTGTATGTTCCCAGTTTGTACGAGGTGACTTATGACGACGCAACAGGCGAGATTGAGGCAATTCAGCCAGTAGATGACCAAATTCCCGCCGTAGT
>JALYGX010000610.1 GCA_030776905.1 Cyanobacteriota bacterium
CACCTCAACCAAGTGTTAGCTTACCCCTATTAGAAAAGAACCCCCCCTTACAATCCACACCGGATACCGATTTTGCCTCGTTTTTCAGGGACACGTTGGTGGAACCAGAAGAGGAACTCTTGACCCGCGAGTTTGAGGGCTATTTGGGACTCAAGCAGACTCCTCTGAAAAGCCTGAGTGATGCTCGCAATAAACTGCGCCAGATTCATAAGGAAACTGGGATTAAACCTGCCATTATCTATGCCGTGTTCGTTCCCCGAACCATGCCATCGGATGCCGAGATCGACGGTGAGCGATCGCTTCAGGCGGCACAGCAGCAAACCGGAAGCCCCGGAACTCGCCAGCGCCAAGATAGCGACCAGTTACAATTAACCCTTGTGCTCCCAGATGGACCAACCATTCGCAAGCGAGTGTCTGGAACAACGCGCCAGGACGTTATGAAAGTCGCGGAGCAATTCCGCAACGAAGTCACCAAGATCTCAAGTCGCCCCAACTCCTACCTTCCTCCCGCCCAGAAGATGTACCAGTGGTTGTTAACCCCCCTGGAAAAAGATTTACAAGCTCATGACATCCAGAATTTAGTATTCATCCTGGATGAGAGGTTGCGCTCTGTACCTCTAGCCGCCCTCCACAATGGTCAAAGCTTTTTGGTAGAAAAGTACAGTGTTGGTTTGATGCCTAGTTTCAGCTTGACCGATACCCGCTACACGAACCTGAAAAACTCCCATGTTCTGGCGATGGGAGCATCCAACTTTACCAACCAAAAATCTTTACCCGCTGTACCCGTAGAGTTGTCTGCGATCACGTCGAACTTGTGGCCAGGTAAAGTGTTGCTCAACGAAGCCTTGACTATAGAGAATCTCCGGTCACAACGCGATTCTAAACCCTTCAGCATTATCCACTTAGCCACCCATGCAATGTTTCTACCAGGGGAACCGGGTAACTCCTACATCCAGTTATGGGATACCCAGTTGCGATTGAACCAAATGCAACAGTTAGGTTGGAATAACCCACCTGTAGAGTTATTAGTGCTGAGTGCCTGTAAAACAGCACAGGGGAATACAGAAGTGGAATTGGGCTTTGCGGGGTTATCCGTGCAAGCTGGAGTCAAGTCAGCCCTAGCCAGTTTATGGTTTGTCAGTGATGAGGGAACGATGGCGCTGATGACAAAATTTTACCAGGAATTGAAACAAGCCCCGATTAAAGCTGAGGCGCTGCGACGAACACAAGTGGCGATGTTGAAGGGGGAGGTGAGGCTAGAAGATGGCAAGCTGGTTACTCCTGGCATGGTAATGCCACTACCGCCAGAACTGGCACAGCTAGGGAATCAAAATCTATCCCATCCGAAGTTTTGGTCGGCTTTTACAATGATTGGTAATCCTTGGTAAATTGGCGGGCATAAATAAAGTTAAACCCAGCTACTTGAAGAGGCTTGAGAGTGCCTTGCGGGAAAATCCCAAATATAAAACTCCCAATCGACATGATTCCCAAAAGCCGTTCTTTAATCTCCCAGTTTTCGCTTTCAGTCGATTTAGTGAAGCGAATATTAACATCAAGCAAGCGTGACTTAATCGTTGCTAGTATTGCGGTCACTGGATTAGTGCTTGGGGTACGGCAGTTAGCGTGGCTACAGCCTCTAGAACTCGCCGCTTTCGATCTCATGGTTCGCCTCCACCCCGATGAAGGCCCCGATCCTCGGTTGCTAGTGGTGGAAATTACAGAGCAAGATATCCGAACTTTGAAGCAATATCCTATTTCCGACCAGGTTTTGGCAAAGCTAATCGGACAATTACAACGGTATCAGCCTAAGGCAATTGGCCTGGATATGGCTCGCGATTTGCCAAAAGGGTCTGGTCATGACGAACTGGTTGCTCAATTCAAAAACTCAAATTTCTTTGCTATTACCTACATCGGCAATAACGAGCTGGAACGAGTGCCACCTCCCCCTGGTATCCCGGAAGAACGGATTGGTTTCAGTGATGCCTTGCTCGATCCAGATGGAGTGAGTCGCCGTCAGCCTATGTACGCTCTTACCGAGCAAAGCACTCTTTACTCACTTTCCCTACGGCTAGCTCTGGCTTATCTGGCATCAAAAGGCATTTCGCCTCAACTGACCGAGACGGACGATGTCCAGTTGGGTAAAACCGTATTTAAGCGGTTGGCTTACAATTCCGGCGGCTATCAAACTATTGATGATGGCGACTTTCAAATCTTGCTGAATTATCGCGCCGCTGGTCATGTGGCACGGCAAGTTACCCTGACACAGGTTTTGCAAGGACAGCTCGACCCTTCCTTAGTGAAGGACAAAATTGTGCTGATCGGTACTACTGCGCCTACAGTTAACGATTTTTTCTACACCCCCTTCACGCCGACGGCAAAGGGAAATTCTCAGATGCCAGGAGTTTTGCTTCACGCCCACATGGTGAGCCAAATCCTCAGTGCCGTTTTGGACAATCGCCCTTTGTTCTGGTTTTGGGCTGAATGGAGCGAGGTTTTGTGGATTGCTGGATGGTCGTTGGTCGGCGGCATTTTAGTGGCGCGAGTTCACAATTCTATCGTCCTGGGTTTGAGTAGCATCAGTCTAGTGGGGGTTTTATTTAGTTTGACAATGTTGCTATTTATCTATGGGGCATGGATACCCCTGGCAGCACCAGCACTGGCGATGATTATCACGGGTACGGCTGTGGGGGCTTACCAGCGGCAACAGTCAAAACGGCAAGAACAGATGGTAATGAGACTTTTAGGGCAGCAAACTTCACCAGAAATTGCCACAGCCCTTTGGAACGAACGCGATCGCTTGCTCAATTCTGGTCTCCTACCAGGGCAACAACTAACTGCTACGATGTTGATGACGGACATTAAGGGCTTCAGCACAATTTCGGAAACAATGTCTCCGGAAAGTGTGATGGCTTGGTTGAATGAGTACTTACCAGCAATGGCGCAGGAAGTACAAGCATACCACGGGATTATCAACAAGTTTACTGGGGATGGTCTACTGGCAGTTTTTGGGGTGCCTATGCCTGCCACTAGCGAAGCCCAAATCGGGGAAGATGCACGACGTGCCGTGTCTTGTGCTTTAGCAATGGGCGATCGCTTAAACTCACTCAACTTAAGTTGGCAGGTTCGTGGTTTACCTGTGGTTCAAATGCGGGTAGGAATCTTCACAGGTCCCGTGATGGTTGGTAGTTTGGGTGGTAAAGAGCGCTTGGAGTATGGCGTGATTGGGGACAGTGTGAATATCGCTTCTCGTTTGGAAAGTTGTGAGAAAGACCGTCAACCCAGCGATTGTCGCATATTGATTGCACGGGAAACGTTAGTTTACCTCCAAGAGCAATTTTGGGTAGAATCCTGGGGACTTCTAATTTTGAAAGGAAAACAGCAAAAGATCGACGTTTACCGCGTGATTGGTCGTCTGCCTGAGAATCACTCAATCACTATTGGAAGGTAGCTCATATGTTTGCAATGCCTCGGAAAAAACCTCGCACAACTCCGCTCACGTTCTGCCTAGCATGGCTTCTGGGTCTTTTTGGCTCTGGCTTTCCCATGCCAGCACTGGCACAACAATCTAGTTTGTCGGTGCCAGGGCAACCTTCTGCTGGGTCAACGCTGCCTATTTCTCAAGCACCTACACCAACCATTCTACGGCGATCGGGACGGAGAAAACCTGCTAGCCCACGGGGACCTTGCTCTCCCAGTCAGAAGCCTCTAACAGCACTGCTGCCAAAAACAAACTTGGGGTTAACTGTTGCCGCTTCTCCCACATTCTTTTTCTATATTCCTCAAACTCCGATCAAAACGGCAGAGTTTGTTCTCCTCGATGAAGAAAACGGCACTAAGGTTTACGAAACGACGTTTGCACTTAGTGGTACCCCCGGTATAGTCAGTCTCAGCCTTCCTAGCTCTGGTACTTTTCCAGGGCTAGCCCTTGGTAAGGAGTATCATTGGTACGTTTCCATGATTTGCGATCCTCAAGACCGATCTGGGGATATCTATGTAGATGGATGGATTCAACGAGTCGAACCAAACCGCAGCTTGATTACCCAGCTAGAGAAGGCTACCCCACGCGATCGAGTCACGCTTTATCGAAAAAATGACCTGTGGTATGACACCTTGACAATGATCGCCCAACGACGGCGCTTGAATCCGAATGATCGGGCGCTGGCGGCGGAGTGGACAACTTTATTGAAGTCAGTGGAATTGGACGAAATTGCTCAAGAGCCTCTAGTCCAACCCTAAGTGTTTAGTCTGGCTTCACTCGCTAAAAATATCTAGTTGTTCGATCGGCGTCAGCAAATTTTTCGCCGCTAAGTCATCTTTCTCAATGCCTTGGCGCAATCCGACAGCAATTTTGCTGTGCTTCTCAATTTGGCTCATTACTTGCTTTGCCCGCTGAATTACGGGTGCTGGTAAACCCGCCAAACGCCCTGCTTCAATCCCATAAGAACGGTCAGCCCCTCCGGGTTGCACTTGGTGTAAGAAGATAATTTGTTCGGGAAGTTCCTTCACTGTAACTTGGTAATTGGCAACATTCGGCAGCAGTGAGGCGAGTTCGTTGAGTTCGTGGTAATGAGTCGCAAAGATGGTTCGCGCCTGAATATCCGTTGCCAGATACTCGGCGACTGCCCACGCAATAGAAAGACCATCAAAGGTTGCTGTGCCGCGACCAATTTCATCGAGCAGAACGAGAGATTTGGCAGTGGCATGATTAAGGATATTGGCGGTTTCGTTCATCTCTACCATGAACGTAGATTGACCTGTAGCGAGGTCATCGACCGCACCAACGCGAGTGAAAATGCGATCGCATATCCCCAACCTTGCCGAAAACGCGGGTACAAAACTCCCCGTTTGCGCCATCAATTGTATCAATCCCACCTGCCGCAAATAGCAACTCTTCCCACTCGCATTTGGTCCTGTGAGAATAATCAAATCCGGTGGGTCAACGTCCTGATTCTTCTGTCCCATTTTTAAGGGGGGTAGGGGGGGATCGGCTGAGTTTTTCCCCAGATATGCTGAATTTGGTACAAAGAACCCAGCCGGGAGAGACTGTTCCACCACCGGATGACGACCGTCGATAATGGTAATCTCCCGACCCTCCACCATTTCGGGACGGCAGTAACCCTGATACACTGCCACCTCTGCCAAACCACAAAGAATATCAATTGCCGCAACCGCACGCGATACATTGCGAATCTGTTCGGCTTGTTCACCAACTCGCTCTCGCAAGCTGACAAAAAGCTCGTACTCTAAACGGTTCAAGTCTTCCCGTGCTGTGAGAATTCGTGCTTCCCGTTCCTTTAATTCCGGAGTAATATAGCGCTCTTCATTGGTAAGAGTTTGCTTGCGGATGTAGTTATCGGGAACGTTGTCTGCCTTACTCCGGGTGATACTGATGTAGTAGCCAAAGGTTTTGTTAAAACCAACCTTCAGCGTGGGAATGCCTGAGCGTTGTCTCTCCGTTACTTCCAAATTAGCAATCCACTGCTGGTCAGACTCGGCGGTGACGCGCATCTCATCAAGCTGCGGATTAATACCCGGTCGAATTAAGTTACCCTCCATTAAATGGAGGGGAGGCGACTCAACTAAATGGGTGCGCAGTTGTTGACCCAAGTGTTCGAGTTCTGGCGATACGTTCTGCAAGGCTTTCAGATAAGGAGAGGAACCATAGGCGGCGAGTTCCGCAAGTTCTGGTAATCTTAAAAGAGAACTGCTGAGGGCGACCAAGTCTCGTGCATTGGCAGTCCCTGAACCCGCACGTCCCGTTAACCGTTCCAAGTCGTAGATTTGCCGTAATAGCTGCCGTAAGTCTTGGCGTAATCCGCTATTTTCCACCAATTCCTGAATCGTCTCGTGCCGTGCCCGGATGCCTTTAATATCCAGTAGCGGTTGCAAAAGCCAGCGACGCAGTGCCCTCCCGCCCATTGCCGTGCTGCTTCTATCCAATGCCCACAAGAGGGAGCCATGAAACGTATTATCCCGAACAGTTGCGGTAATTTCTAGATTGCGGCGGCTTTGGTGGTCGAGAATTAGGTAATCGGCAATGGTATAGGTGCGTAGGCGTTGGAGAGCAACATGATTTTCTTTTTGGGTATCTTCCAGATATTCCAATAAACCCCCAGCGGCGCGGACGCTTAGGGGGAGATGTTCGCAACCCATACCTTCAAGCGATCGCACTTTAAATCGCTCTAACAAGCGTTGTCTCGATTCTGCTGGCGAAAACGGTGTCTGAGGACGAAAGGCATAGCAAAAGGAGTTCGGCAAACACTCCGGCAAATGCTGCGATTTTTCCCCGGGTCGCAGCATACTTACTAAATCCGGAGCATTCGTGGGAATCAACACTTCTGAAGGCTGCAAGCGCATGAGTTCCTGCGCCAACAGTTGTAAATCTGTTGATTGTGTGGTAAAGAATTCCCCGGTGGAAATATCTGCATAGGCTAAACCCCAATGATTTCCGGCAATGACAACAGCCGCGAGGAAATTGTTGCGACGGGCACTGAGCATTCCATCATCGAGTAATGTCCCTGGGGTAAGAATGCGGGTTACCTCACGGCGCACCTGACGCCCTTCTTTCGCCGCCACCGCCGCGTCTTCGACTTGGTCACAAATGGCGATCGCAAATCCTCGTTCCACCAGCATCGTACAATAGCGATCCAAAGCATGGTGAGGAACGCCCGTCATCGGTACTCGCCCAATCCCCTTACCGGATTCCTTGCTGGTTAAAACCAGTTCCAGTTCCTCAGATAAGGTTCGGGCATCCTGAAAGAAGGTTTCATAAAAGTCCCCGACTCGATACAGCAACATGGCATGAGGATACTGCTCCTTCACCTCCACAAAGTGCTGCATCATCGGCGTCAGTTTGCTGCGTTCCACCGTCCGATAGTCAGCATTCTCTGCTGCGACGCGCAACGCGGCTTCTGTAGCGCGAGTTGGCTTGGCATCGTCGGGTTGGGGATAGGTAGATGCGTCGAGGTATCCGCTCATGGACAATCAGTGATATGCCGGGTTCTTAACGACTTTATCGTAAGGAAGGGATGAGCGTCATTAAAGGTTTGTTAGTTTACATACATTAAATCTAGGTTCGACTTTTCACCCCTAGTTTTTGCCAAAAAATACCCAGCTAAACTTCGCGATTAGCCGGGTATTCTTTTTAGATCAGCTTAAGTAGCGCGATCGCATCGATCAGAATTAGACAGGCTGAACGCCAAACGATCCAGTGTTGTTGTAGTAATCTAGCTTGGCATTAAGGATTTCACCAGTCGGCAATCCGCCGAATACATCGGATGGATTTGCCCAAGCTTGCGAACTCGCAGGAACTGCCGAAGTTGACGCACCCAACGTGAGATTTCCGTCGCCCTTGCCATCGTTATTCTCATCTGGAGTATATGCCTGCATCCATTGGATCGCTTGATTTATATCTCCGGTAGGCGCTGGGTTGACAGCGAGGTAGTTCAACCAGGAGGCAACGAGGGAGCGATCAAGGGTATAGCGTTTGTCTTGCTGGGTTTTTTGGTCAGCACTGATAATCGTCATAGCCTCATTGAGGGTGTAGAAGAGGGTTTTCTCTCCGTTGTCTGTAACCCCGTTTCTGTTCCAGTCACCGACGAGAACGCCCAACTGTTGTGATCCAGTTACCGGATCGAGGGCAGTGTCTACTTTTCCATCGTTATCCGTATCCTTGAAGGTTGAGTAAGGTGCCAAGAGTATATCGCTTCCTGGGAAGCCTTCCCGTCCTTTGAATGTAGAGTCGTTGCTTGCATTGCCGTCCCAAACTGCAGCCCAGTTTTTCCAGAATCCAGGTGTCCGTGCCCCTGCTGGTTTGACTCCAGTGTAGGAGCTGTCATCTGAGTCATTTACGGTCTTGGTATTACCGAAGCTGTCTGTGACAGAACCATTGGCGGTACCTGTATTTTGATAGCCGCCCAATATGGCAGTTCCACTGGCTTTGTAGACCCAAGTTTCCGTGGTATCGAGGATTTTGTCCTTGTTTATATCGCCATCGATGAAGGTATCGTTGTTGGCATCCACACCTACAGGAGTTACGCCCTTGTTATCTGTTACAGAGACGTTAGACAGACCTACGTTGCCGGTGTTGGTGACAGTATAGATCCACTCGATGGCGGTAGCTTCCTGAATCACCAGACCATCCCCTTGGACAGAGCTGTTGCTCGTTACTTTGTCAATATTGATGCTGGGGTTGATACCGAAGTAATTGGCAGCGTCACTATCGCTGGGAGAACTGGTGCGATTGCCACCGTCAGTAAAGGTGCCAGTGGTGGTTGCCGTATTCGTATGCTGACCCGCTTGCCAGGTGGCTCCCGTGAAGATCACTTCTTTAGACCCACCGGCTGCTAAAGTGCCGATGTCGTATTGAGTATTACCAGTGTTTAAGTCTCCTGTCAGTCCATTGAGGTTAAACTTGTTATCGCTGAGAGAGACATTGGATAGGGCGACGTTCCCAGTGTTGGTGACGACGAACTTGAACTGGGGGTTGTTGCCAGAGAGTATGGACGGTCCGGTGGCTGAATCGGCATCTTGCCAGGTAGTGCCCCCATCGCCGGAGACGTACTTCTCGACATCAATAGAGGGAGCAGCACCGAAGTAGTTGGCATCATCAGTGTCGGTCTTAGTAGTGGTGCGACCGCCACCGTCAGTAAAGGTGCCATTAGTAGTCGCTGTGTTGGTATGTTGACCCGCTTGCCAGGTGGCTCCCGTGAAGATGACTTCTTTGGACGCATTGGCTGCTAAAGTGCCAATGTCGTATTTACTGTTACCAGAGGTTGAGTCTCCTGTCAGTCCATCGAGGTTAAAGTCACTATCGCTGAGAGCGACATTGGATAGGGCGACGTTCCCGGTGTTGCTGACGACAAACTTGAACTGGGGGTTGTTGCCTGTGAGTAAGGATGGACCCGTGGCCCTATCGGCATCCTGCCAGGTAGTGCCA
>JALYGX010000611.1 GCA_030776905.1 Cyanobacteriota bacterium
TTAGTTCGCGAGGCGGCTGATGTCTTGAGTGGATTGCCCCAAGGACAGCAAGTCGCTCTACAACTGTATCGACAACTAATAGCCAGTCAACCGAACGACCGCAGTCTTTTGCTGAAGCAACTGTCCCTAGAAAGTCGGCTCGGTTTGATTAGCCGACCCGAACTCAGAGCGCGTCTGGCATCGGCAGTGCAACCGCTACCGACAGATCCGAGCGAGCGTCAAATCCTGGCGCAAACCTTGGCAGGAATCGACCCGCCAGGACCGGAGTTCCTGCCTGTATACCAAAATCTGCTATCGACGGGCGTTAACGTACCCTTTTTAAATTTCCGAATTGCACAGTTATTGATCGAAAGCAACAATCTGGCAGGAGCAAGAGCCGCCTTAGCCGCTTACACAACAACCCCAGAGGGGGCTAGAGATTTAGCCCCACAATTGCTAGCCGCAGAAATCGAGCGTCGCGAAGGAAATTTAGAAGCTAGCGCCCAGCGTTATCAAGGGTTGATAGCCAGCAACCGCGCGGACAGCGATACCTTTAATGCTGCCCTGCGCGGACTTTCAGGAGTTCGCCTGCAACAAAATCGCCCGGTTGAAGCGGTGGCGATTTTTGATCAGTTAGTGGCTCGCAATCCTCAAGATTTGACACTTCAGCTAGCCAGAGCCAGTCTTGCTTATCAAGCCAAGGTGATTCCCGAATCCCAAGCCGAAGCGGTTCTTAATTACTGGCTACAGACACAACCGTCTACTAATGTACCACCTGAGCTATTTACCCTGGTGAGTATACTGCCGCCCGACCCCAGACGGGAACTTTTATACAATGCATTAGTTCAAATTGATCCGAACAATATCCCCATGCAATTGCGGTTGGTTCAGGCAATCGCCAAGCGGAGTCCAGCAGAGGCAAAGGGGCGGGTGGTGCAGTTAGTGCGTCTCAATCCCAACAATATTAATGTTTACTTGTTACAGGGGCAATTTGCTCAAGGAATCGGAGATTTAGACTTGGCAAGTCAAGCGTATCAGACGATTTTGTCGGCTCAACCCAACAATGTTGATGTTCTCTCGGCTTTAGGTGGAATTCGGTTTGAACAACGACGCTTTGACTTAGCTACTGAGCTTTATTCTCAGGCACTTGCCCTCAAGCCGGATGACTTGGGATTACGCCAATCACTGATTAACTTGGATACCGCTCAAGATAAACAACTAACAGCTCTCTCTGCCCTAGAGATGCTGCAACTCGAACAACTGCAAAAAGGTGCGATGAACAATGACTTGTCCCGCCAAAGGCAGCAAATCCGAGAAGGATTTTTGCAACGGCGGGGTTTTCAACCCCCCTGGGAGCGTTTTTAACCTACAAACCCAGATGAAAGTGAAAATGCTGGTTTTACTACGGCTGTTAAGATTGAAAACTATTGCCAAAAGGTCTCGAGGTTTACTGAGAGCCGTTAGTGCCGTCGCGATTTTGTTCAGTCTGGCTGGCTGTATTAAGATTTCCTCTACAGAGCAGCGGGAAACTCCGGTTCAGCCCTCGCCCCCCAAGAAAGGGGTGCCATCTGCGGCTAGTGCCCCTTCCTTACCGCAATCCACGGCTAACCGGGAGCTACTAGAACAAAGCTGGGTCATCTACCGACAGCAATTTATTCAAGAAGACGGGCGAGTCATTGACTACGAAGCCAGTGATCGCTCAACATCGGAAGGGCAAGCTTACGCCATGCTGCGGGCTGCACTGATTGATGACCCGGTTACCTTTGGTCTTACCTTAGATTGGGCGGAAAAAAACCTGAAGCGCATAGATGCTAAAGGCAAACCTATCGACCAACTTTGGGCATGGAAATGGGGAAAGGACAAAGGAAAATGGGGTCCTATCGACAAGAATTTTGCCAGTGATGCCGATATTGATGCGATTACGGCTCTAATCATTGCCTCTCGCCGCTGGAATCGCCCGGAATATTTGGAGCTAGCCCGCACTAAGCTGCGGGATTTATGGAATTTTTCCACGATTGCAGGATCGGGAAACAAGCGTTATCTTCTACCTGGGCCAGTGGAAGCGTTTGTGCCTACGCCATCTACCCTATACCTCAATCCCTCTTATTTTGCTCCTTATGCGTTTCGCATCTTTGCTCAGGTTGACCCCGATCACAAGTGGCTGAGTTTGGTGGAGAGTAGCTATCAGGTACTCGAACAGTCTTCCAAAACTTCTACTGTCGGCTTACCGAGTGACTGGATTGCCCTCGACACCAAAACGGGTCGATTCGCGCCAGTGCCACCGACTAGTAAGCTCGAAAGCGTGTATAGCTTTGATGCCTACCGGGTTTGGTGGCGGGTGGCTTGGGATGCGGAGTGGTTCAAAGCACCTGAGGCGGAGCGCTATCTGCGGACGGGGACTAAGCACCTTCAGGCACAATGGCGCTCTTCAGAACGCCTTCCGGCTCGGATTAGCCTCCAGGGGAAATCTACTGTTAATTATGAGGCCACATCCCAATACGCCATGCTTTATCCCGCACTCCGTCTAATCGACCCGGAAATGGCTGAACAGCAGCTACAGAAGAAACTCTTACCTCGATATAAACAGGGGATTTGGGATGACGAATCTGCTTACTATACCCAGAACCTTGCCTGGATAGGGCTACTACCTCCCAAAGTAATTAAGCCCGAACTCATAAAACCCTAGTAGTTATAGGAATTAGAGCCTGGAACCAGGAAAGTCTCCATTCCCCCTGCCCCATCTCCCAGATTTCTTACCATTGCTTTATGAAACGCTTGTTTCTACGCTCTCAACTTAAAACGACAGGTCTTCACGGACGCGATCGCACTCAACGTCGTCTTGGCTTGCCGAGGATGACCTCATTGATGCGACTATTCATCCTGTGTGGCACATTAGTCTTAGTGGTAGCCATGAGTGCCAGCTTTGTAGTTGCCCAAAGCGATCGCGGCCTCAAACAGCAGGAAGACCAGTTAATTCGCCAGATCGTCCCCTTACCTAACGCCCCCAGTAAGGCTCCGATCTACAAACCTGTACCTGCTCCGGCTCCCCAGCCAGAGAGCGCTCCGCCTCCCGAACGGCAACCGGCTCCCGCTCCCAAGCAAGAGAGAGCGCCAGAGCCAGCGCCGCCACAGCGACAAAGGTATAACCCCGAACCGACTGAACCTGCACCCCGTCGCGAACCGGCTGAACCTGCACCCCGTCGCGAACCGGCTGAACCCGCCTACGAAGCCCCGCCTCCGGCGCGTCGTGCTGAGCCTGCACCGGAGCCAGAGACTACCTCTGGCAGCGATGAAACAGAGCCGTCAGACAACGTCACAGAGCCGTTAGACAATGCCGAGGCTACCAAGCCGTCAGACACACCTAAGGTCACCGAGTCCCTCCCTAAGGCTCAGTACGCTTTGGAATTCAATCGCTCTCCTGTGGTGGGCAATCGCTTGCGCTTGCGGGGTGTCTATTCCGAAGCGCGGCTCGGCTTTACCCGTCCCCGTGGCTGGAAGGTACAATCCGTCAAAGCCGTAATCCGCTACCAGCACTCACCTGCCCTAATTGCCAATCGCTCTAATCTCACCGTGCGAGTCAACGGCACGAGCATAGGTAGCGTACCCCTCAACCGCAAAGAGTCTCAGGTGGGTCAAGCGGCATTCACCATCCCGGCAAATCTGATTCAGGACTACAATGACCTCACCGTTGTGGCGCAGCAGAACAATGACCCTAAATGCAGCGATCCAGGTGATGTCACTCTTTGGACTGAGGTTCTGCCCGATTCCAAATTAATCTTTGGATACCAGCCGCAACCCACTCCCCTGAACTTTAGCCGCTATCCTTATCCCTTCTTTGACGACCTCAGCCTGGATACCAATCGCATCGTTTACCTACTGCCAAAGCTCAATGAGTCTTGGTTGACGGCAGCGCCTCGATTGCAGGCTGCCTTGGGACGATTAGCTGATTTTCGTCCCATTGATACTCGCCTGGTTAAAGATCTCAACCAAGTGAAGTCAAACGAGCGGTTGGTCGTGATTGGCACTCCTGCCGATCAACCCGCTTTAAAGTCGTTGGATCTACCCTTTAAAATCTCTGCTAACAAAATTCTGGATGGAAGCAAGAGTCCCTTACCGGAAGAGTCTGGCCTGCTGATGCTGACCACGGCTCAAAAAGGTAGTGTCCCGGTATTAGTCGTTACCGGAAATAGTCCACAAGCCGTTACTAAGGCGGCACAGTTTTTAGTACAGCCAGACACCAGCAAAATTGGCACAGGTCCGGCAATTGTCGTCAGCGACCTCAAGAACGTGCCAACACCGCCGCTGCGCCAGTGGCCCCGTTATTTACCGGCGAAAAATTCCTTCACCCTAAGTGAAATCAAGAAACAACCCAACGGTAAGCCGCTGCAAGACATTACGGTTCGGGGTTCTGGCGCACCACCCATCGAGATTGATTTTCGGGCTTTACCCGATGACCAGTTTACGCGGGGTAGTCACATGAACCTGAATTACAGCTATGGGCCGCAAATCAATCCTCGGACCTCGGCTGTAGAAGTATTACTGGATAATAATTTCATCGGTGGCGCACGCTTGACCTCAGAGGATGGAGCGACTCGACAAAATCTTAAGGTGGATTTACCCGCTAATCTGATTAGGTCTGACTCCAAACTCCAAATTGCCTTCCGGCTTAACCCCAGAGAAGCAGGACAGTGTGGCAAGGTAACCGACCAACAACTTACAGGCACGCTTCATACTGATAGCAACTTCAATCTCAACCGGGAAAACTCTGTCCAACTGCCAAATCTGGAACTGCTAAGAACCGGTTTCCCGTTGACGGCTCCTCAGGATTTATCGGGTACGGCGATTGTTGTCCCGAATTCTCCTTCGGAGACGGATTTGCTCACACTCCTTACCTTCAGCGAACGCTTAGGGCGGTTGAGTCAAGCAGATTCTATTAAGTTAAACGCTTATACCACTCAAGGGTTGTCTGACGACATCCGCAAGAAGAACCATCTGGTAGGAATTGGCATCCGGGAGAAGTTTCCGTTTCCCGAAGCACTGGAGTCGGGTGGCTTTCGCTTGAGCGAGGCGTTCTCGCGCCAGACGAATCAAGGAAGCATCCAAACACTGGGTGATGAGCAAGGCGTGATTAAGGAAGTCATCTCTCCTGAAAATAGCGATCGCGTAATTTTAGCCCTTAGCGCTCAATCAGAGCCGGGTTTAGAGAAAGTACGGCAGATCGTTAGTAAAGACCCTTGGTTCTTCCAGTTGCGGGAGGATACGGTATTAGTCGCTGCTGATCGGCAAGATGCCCTTAGCTATGACCCCGATGCTTACAAACTTGAGTTTTTGGAACGCGCTCCCTCAACGAAGCGCTTGGAAAACACGACTCCTTTAAGTAAGGTGTCTCGCTTTCTTCAGGAACACTGGTTCTTACTACCCGCAGGTATTATAGCGATCGCACTCCTACTTTATGGCATCGCTCAACTCTATCTCAAACGCCTTACCGATCAAAAGAGTCATTAATTATTAGTGATTGGTCATTAGTCATTCGTTCTTAGACATCTCTAAACATTAAACTCAGCTCAAATGTTACAGAACTTGAGACTAATTCGGAGATATCTATTCATTATTAATGAATGACTAATGACCAATGATTGCTGACCAATGACGGCTGACCAATGACTAAGAAGTTGCCATGTCTCTTTCCTCATTTAGATCTCGGTTGATAGGGCGTCGCCCGAATCGCCCCTCAGTAACCAGTTGGCTTATCGAGCTTCTGCCTCAGTTTTTTGACCGGGTGCTAGGATGGGCAGGGTCGCGCCAGTTGAAGTGGATTGTTTTGCTGCTGCTGTTATTATCTGTGCCTTTAATTATTACACCGCTCAAGATTTGGCAGCAGGCCATTGTGGCTTTAATATTAATAGCAATTGGTCAGATAGTTGTACGAATTGAATATCAACAGTCCGACCAAACAACTAGTGAGTATCTGCACTTATTTTTAGTGTGGGTGAGCCTTGTAACAACGCTGAGATACCTTTACTACCGCACCAGTTATACCTTAAATTTCAACACCTGGATTAACGGGTTCTTTTGTATACTGTTGTACGCAGCAGAATTGTATGCAATCCTGACTCTTATCCTTGCCTTCTTTCAAACCCTCAAGATTAAAGACCGTCAACCAATTGACCTTTCAAACTTTCCTCAAGACAAATGGTTTAAAGTCGATATCTACATTCCTACCTACAACGAAGACGTTGAAATTGTTCGTAAGACAGTATTAGGAGCTTTAGCGATCGATTATCCAGAAGACAAAAAACAAGTTTATGTCTTGGATGATGGAAGAGCGGAAAAGTATCGAGCTAGACGGGAAGAATTGCGCCAAATGTGTGAAGACCTTGGCGCGACAATGCTAACACGGGATAATAACGAACACGCAAAAGCGGGTAATATCAACACGGCCTTTCGTCGTACTCCCGGCGATTTAGTTTTAATTCTCGACTGCGACCACATCCCATCGCGACAGTTTCTTCAGCATACGGTGGGCTTTTTCTTCGACCAAAAAGTGGCGTTCGTCCAAACTCCCCACTGGTTCTATAACCCCGACCCCTTCGAGCGGAACCTATTTACCAAGGGGAGGATTCCGGTAGGGAACGAACTCTTCTATAAGGTGCTGCAAAAAGGCAATGACTTCTGGAATGCTGCCTTCTTCTGCGGTTCAGCGGCGGTGATTCGCAAAGAGTACGCGCTGCAAGTTGGGGGAATTGCCACAGAAACCGTTACAGAAGATTGCCATACTGCGTTTCGGCTGCATTCTCTAGGGTACGAGTCGGTCTACTACGACAAAATTATGGTGGCAGGTTTAGCGCCGGAGAAATTTTCCTCCTATGTCGGTCAACAGGTGCGCTGGGCACGGGGAATGGCTCAGATATTGCGCCTGGAAAACCCGATGTTTAACCGTAAGCTAAATCTCACCTTAGCCCAGCGGATTTGTTATTTCAGTGCAACTTCGCACTTTTTCTATGGCTTTCCCCGGTTGATGTATGCGATCGCTCCTACTCTATTTTTATTATTCGGCGTCAACCCAATCCAAGGTTTAGGTTCAGAAACCTTAGCTTATGCCCTTCCCCATATTCTCCTATCCCTGAATGCCAACTACATCACTTACAAACACGTCCGGTTTTCCTTCTGGAACGAGGTGTTTGAATTTGTTATGGCATTCCAGGCAGGATATGTCACTTTTATGGCATTGATCAACCCCAAGCTAGGTTCGTTTAACGTCACCGATAAGGGGCTATCGGTAACCAAACGGAGTTTTGACTGGGAATCGGTAAGGGGATTGTTAGTCGTCGCCACCTTGGTCGTTATCTCATTACTTGCCGTACCTTTTTGGCTGATACTACGCCCAGAGGATACGGAAGCCGCGCTGGTTAACGCTATGTGGTGTGTCTTTAACTTGACTTTACTGATGGCTGCCTTGCTTGTGGCTTTCGAGCAACCCCAACTGCGCACGGCGCACCGCTTACCGCGACACCTGGGTGTCACGATTTATAGTTCGGACAATAGCTGGAGTGGTGAAACCATCGATGTTTCAGAAACTGGGGCACTCATTCGGTTAGATTGCTGGCCGAACTTACCAGATGAAGTAGAAGTCGAGATTGTGGGTGATTACGGCGCACGAGCCTTTCTGAATGGAAAGATTATTCGCAGGACGCCGATTAACGACAATCAAACTCATTTGGCAGTTGAGTTTGTCAACCTCACCCGCGCTCAAGTCGATTCAATCGCCTTGGTTATATATTCCGATGTCAGGGAATGGTATTCGCAAAAACGCGATTATGTGGACGCTCCTCTCGCCTCCTTCAAGTTCCTTGCTAGTAGTTTGACCCGCTCCTTCCAAGAGTTTCAGCCCCAACGGAACACTAAGGTGCGTAAGCGCGTTCGGGCAACCACGCAGCTATATTGGAACGGCGAATTTTATCTGGGAGAGACTATTGAAATTGGAGTAAATAGTTTACGGTTGGAATTACCTAGCGACACGACTTCTTCTACTAAGGTGCTCGAAGCACAAGATTTACAGAAGATACAGCAAGAAAAACCACTCGTTGGTTTGCTATTGAGTCAGGATGTAACTAACCTGTCCTCGAATCGCTTGTTAGCTCAAATCGTAGCTGTAGAAGTCTTGTCCACCCAAGACAACGGTAGCTCCGGCGGTCAAATCGCGCTCGAGTTAACTTTTCCTGAGCAATTCAAGCAACGGCAGTCCGCTAAAATTAAACAACTTGTGAAAGTTCTGCGGTAAGGGACGCACTCCTGTAGCAACTCTATGGCTATGCACTAAGACTTAATAAACTACGGCTGTTGATTCTTAGGCATACAAGGACAAATTTGGGGCTATCCAACCTAACGAAAAATCAAGTCTCATGAAACCCGCGTAGGCGGGTTTCATTTATTTATAGCCGTTAAACAGTCAGAACCTGACTTGAGATTACTCTATCTACTGGCAATCTGCTGTATATGGCTAAAGACAATCAGATCTCTAGTGTTTCTCTCACCATTTGCTCACCACCTAGGTAAATAAAACCATGCTTTTCGTACCAACACCTTAGTTTGTCTAAGCCTACTGGGCTGGAAGCGTCTAGTTCCAGCCTGAGGGGCTTGTCATTAAACTTAGAGCAAATCGCCTCCAAAATCAGCGAACCATATCCTTTCCCCCGCTCCTCTGGCATCACGGTAATGATGTGGAGAAAGTAGGAATCCTCTGTGGCAGAGACAGAGGCAATACCAACCACAGTCTCTCCATCAGAAAACTCATAGCGGCTTTCTCCAGAAGTTCCGTACATCCTTTGAAAGGCTTCAATGGATAATCTCATCGTTAAATCATTGCTAACCTTACTGCACTTACTATCCCTGTTTTATCAAATAATCTTGTGCTATTAGCTTCATCTGGTCGCCTTTTAAAATCCTCTTGTCGGGTAATATAAAGGCTTCATCCTTACAATCGATATTTGTGACATTCCCTGTGGCTTAATCCTCAATGAACTCCTAATGCACTGAAATATGCCTTTCCAGAAAATAGGGGTGGAACCATTTGGATCAGCTTATATTGTTTGCGATCTGCTGTCTATCCTCAGAGACGTAATAGATTTGAACTGGTTGTTGGTAATGATGGAATAAAATTACCCAAACTAGTAGACTTGTCCAGTGCAAAAAATCTGGCATTTCAGTTAGTGAATATCTTAATTCAACAACTCCAGGGACAGATTGAGGTGAGCCAGAGTCAAGGCATAGAATTTAAAATTCGCTTCTGGGAGCTATAGCCTGCGATCGCTTATAACTGGGTAAGTTAACTAGGGGCAGCTAAATCAACTGAAGATAGCTTACAGCAGTTTTCTAGTCAGTGAAGTATGGTTGTAGGGGCGCATAGCTGTGCGCCCCTACCGATGGTGTATCTCATCAAGATACAACTTGCTGTAATTAGTGACACGACTACAT
>JALYGX010000612.1 GCA_030776905.1 Cyanobacteriota bacterium
ACGCCACCTCGAATAGCTGGGAGAGTTGAATCACCAGCCAAAGCTGCTTGAATCTCCCTCCCTGTTACTGTTCTTCTTAAAAACTCTAAAGCGTCAATTACATTAGATTTTCCACTAGCATTTGTACCGATGACAACCGTCAGTGGGTCAATTGGCAGTTCCGCGTAACGGAAGCTTTTCCAGTTTTCAAGGATAAGTTTCTTAAGCATTATCTATCCCAAATTGCTCCCAGCCAGTACCTTTGTATCCAAAATCAAAACTATCTGGATGCAAAATCTCTGCTAAGATTTCCAGCGAATCGACTAACCGTGGTCCTGGTCTGTTGAAATAAGAATTGCCATCGGTGATGAAAACCTTTCCCGTGCGGACAGCTTGCAAGCTAGACCACTCTGGACGCTGAGTGAGTGGCTGGGTTTCCTGGCGGGTGCGTTCTAAACCAAAGCCACAAGGCATAATAATAATTACTTCTGGGTCAGCTTTTACTAAAGCGTCCCATTCTAGGTAAGGAGAATGCTTACCCACAGCGCCAAACAACAACTGACCGCCTGCAATTTCCACTAATTCAGGAATCCAGTTACCAGCAGCCATCAAGGGTTCTGTCCACTCAATAGCAGCAACCGTAGGACGTTCCGACAGTCCTTGCGCTTTCTGCCTACAAGCTTCGACTCTAGACTGTAATTGAGCCAGTACTGCTTTCGATTCTACTCCTAGAGTTGCTGCAACTCGTTCAATGTCTGTCCAAACATCAGTTAGCACGTTTGGCTGCAAGGAAATCACCTGCGGGTGGCTATGAGTGAGTTCAGCAACCGCTTTCTCGACATCAGCGAAGTTGACAGCACAGACATCGCACTGGTCTTGGGTGACAATGTGGGTGGGTTGTAGCTGTTCTAGGACATCCGTTTTGATTTTGTAGATGCTTAGAGCTTTTTGCGCTAAATCTAGGACATCAGCATCAATTTGGGCACTCGGTTTTTCTGAATTCAGTTGTGCCTCAGTGCAAATGGGTCTGTCTTGGATTTCCGGAGGATAGTCGCATTCGTGCGAGCGCCCTACAATCGCACTACATAAGCCCAATGCTGCCACAATTTCTGTAGCACTGGGCAATAGAGAGACAATTCTGAGGTCGGAGGGAGTCATCGGTTAAAGTCCACTAACTGATTGCGCGATGGATGCGGCTACATCCTGCTGTGCTATGTAGCGGTTTGCAAAGGCGATCGCATTTATAATCGCAATACTAAATGCTATTGATACACTCTGCTGTATCATTACTTGGCTTGTTCACCGCCTTACTAACCGGGAAAGCCGTCATCTCCTCCGTTGGATAAGGACGCAACAGAGGCTGCAACAACTCCGACTTTTTCACCTCTGGGTCAAGCCACAACTCATAGTCCTTCGGGTCAAGAATCACAGGCATCCGATTATGGATAGGCTTCATTAACTCATTTGGATCTGTCGTTAGGAGAGTGCAAGACTCAATTTCCTCGCCACTATCCTGATCTTGCCAATGCTCCCACAAACCCGCAAAGGCAAACGGATGCTTCTCGCTCATCCGAAAATAAAACGGCTGCTTTTGCTTTTGGTTCTCCTGTTGTTGCCATTCATAAAAACCATCCGCCAACACCAAACAACGCCGTTGCCGAAAGGCACTTCTAAAAGCTGGTTTCTCAGCCACCGTTTCTGCCCTGGCATTGATTAGCCTTGCCCCCATTTTCCGGTCTTTCGCCCAACTAGGAATTAGACCCCAATGCAACATTTTCAACTGCCGATTTGTCCCTGTCGATGCTTGCAAAACTGTAGCGACTGATTGAGTAGGCGCGATATTGTATCGAGGCTTTAAGGTCGGCACGTTATCCACCTGAAACGCCTGAGCAATAATTTCTGCTGACTGCGTCTGACTATATCTTCCACACATACTTTTACTCCAGGCAGTAAGTTACGAAGTGGCAAGTCTCTCTAAAGCAAGCTAAAACCACAACGCTGTTTAACCAGTACATAGGTACTATTTTAAGGCAAAAACTATCAACGTTCTGGTTCTTTTTCTCAACATCTTCTAGCTGAATGCAAAGAACTAGAAAAAAGAGTGCTGGTAGAGGTAATCTTTCTCTATAAGATTCACATCTCCATTGGGGAAAAAGAATGAATCAGGGCGGTAGAGCCGTTATTTCTGGCAACGTGTTAGAAAAAACGGTTGAAACAATATTACAAGTACACGGCTATATCGAAATCTGTCGAGACTTGCCAAAAAAGCGACGGCGCGACTGGTTGATCTATTCAACTGACCCCCCCAAGCGATATGCGAGGCAGGTTTACATCGGTTCAGGAATTTATGGAACCGATATCTACGTAGACTTTTATATTTTTAATGCTGTATCTATTCCTACGGGTCTAATTGTTGAGTGTAAATGGCAGCAGTCTGGAGGGTCGGTTGACGAAAAGCTTCCTTACCTAAATTTGAATATACAGAATTGCTATCCTTCTCCGGCTGTTGTATTGATTGATGGAGAAGGGATGAAAAAGGGAGCTATTAATTGGTTAACTAAACAAGTAGGTGCTAACCCTAAGTTACTAGCCGTTCATAACTTGACCCATTTCATCAGATGGGCTAACAACCACCTTTAATAGGAAGTTATCAGCACCTCAGAAATCTTTCCCCGCTTTGTAACGTTAGAGTTAATTAATCTAGAGGCTAAGATTGAGTAGATATTAAAGTCACTATAGAGGTTTCGGATAAATTCGCAGTCGGAGTTAGACAGCATAACTTTTACACCCCGATAAGCTAGTTCTGCAAAGACTTCTTTAAGCCTTATCTGCTTATCTTGACTAAAAGAATAACGGCTATAGCCTGTAAAGTTGCTAGTAGAGCTTATGGGATAATAGGGGGGATCGAAGTAAACGAAGTCCTTGCTACTCCTGGCATAGTTAAGGATATCTTCAAAAGGTCTTACTTCAAGTTGGGCTTTCTGAAGGGCAGCAGAAACCGCCCGGAGCAAAGGTGGATTACAGATTTTAGGATTTTTATATTTGCCAATCGGCACATTAAATTCACCTTGCGAGTTTTCGCGATATAACCCGTTAAAGCAAGTTTTATTAAGATAAATAAGACGTGCTGCTTTTTCAAGTTTGGTGTGGCAATGATGTTGCCGCACCTGATAGTAGTAATCCTTAGAATGTCTTAGATGATGTTCTAATAAAAGTTCGATTAGCTCCTCAACGTTATCTTTTACACAACGATAAGTATTAACCAGTTCAGCGTTAATATCTGTTAAAGCGGCTACAGTCGGATTAAGAGAAAAAAAGACAGCTCCCCCTCCTAAAAAAGGTTCGTAGTAAGTCTTATAGTCTTTGGGGAAATAAGGAGTATATTGCTGAATAAGCTTAGTTTTTCCACCTGCCCATTTCAAGAACGGACGGGCATCAAGAGTTTGCTGAACACCAATAGTCATTTATCTAAAAGTAGCTGAGTTCTAGAATCTCTATTTTCTCTTTCTCTCCCCTCTATGTCCTCTACATCTGAAACGCCTTGACAAGAAGGGGTGCTCAGGCAATAGTACAGGACGTGTTGCGCAGTAAGGGCGGAGTCAACGCGAGTAGCTGAAGGAACACTTTTGGTTGTCGATCGCGCCCACAAGTGCTACCAGTAAAGATGCGATAGTAACACACTCATAAAAAAATGCAGGAATTTTGGGAGAACGTTTTTCGCTACCCACGCTACTTTATCACCATCATCTTGGGCATCTTCTTTTTCCTATTTGAGGGCCTAAGACCTTTATTGAATCGCCCGGTAACAGCGATCGCTTTAGTTGGTTGTCTTCTGGGAGGCTTTGCCTTCGTTGCTTTCACTCTCCGCGCCATGTTGGGGTTGAGTCCAGTCTAGACTAGTAGTTGGCATGAGAAGAAACCCCGGACAGGTTGGCAATGGCTGAATCTCTCTTTTGGCGGACGTTCCAAAAATCTACTACCTGTCAAAATTCCTTTAGGCAAGTCCAAGGGGTTGGGAGAGTAACGACTGCCTGTACTGTAACAAAGGGGGCTTTATGGCTACAAGTCGCCGTGTTTCTCGCGTTTCCGCATTAATTCAAGAGGAAGTCAGCCAAATGGTGCTGCACGAGATCAAAGATGATCGCGTAGGTGCCGGAATAGTGAGTGTCACCGATGTGGATGTTTCTGGCGACCTCCAGCACGCCAAAATCTATGTGTCAATTTATGGCACCGATGAGGCAAGAGCAGAAACGATGGCTGGGTTAAAGTCAGCTACTGGCTTTGTCCGTTACGAATTGGGCAAACGGGTTCGCCTCCGCCGAACGCCAGAGGTGATTTTTATCGAAGACCGAGGTTTAGAGCGTGGCGATCGCATCCTAAATTTGCTAAATCAGCTCTCTAAAGAGCGCCAGGAAACTAACCTGGAACAAGAGGATGAAAATAACTTAAACGAGTAGGAACTTCAAGAGTGCTGCTAGCCAAATGGGGCATAGCCCGTGCTGAGTTGAACAGACTATTCAGATCTTGCACCAAGCCTTAGCGATTAGAAAAGGACGCTACCCCGTCCCGCTATGCTAACAGCACTACTTTAGTGACAATTTGTTTCTGTATCCGATGAGGCAGGCGTTTTGTCTGTCTTTTTTTCTTATGATTGGTTTCTAGCGAATGTATATAAATACTTGATGTGACGCGATCACTACCCAATTGGGAATCTCTGACCCTGCAAGAACTAGTGGCTCAAATGGTCGTAGTGCGGGCGTCTGGCTACTTATTCGATCACCAAATTCAGTACCCTGCTTGGGAACCCTCTGCGCGACAGTTGCAGCATTGGGTGCAAAAGCTTGGCGTTGGTGGAGTCATTTTGCTAGGAGGAAGTGCTGGGGAACTTGCCCTGCGATCGCAACAATTGCAAAACTGGGCAAAAATTCCTTTGCTCATCGCGGCTGATATCGAAGAAGGTGTTGGTCAGCGCTTTACGGGTGCTACGTGGTTTCCACCGCCAATGGCAATGGGTGCGGTTGCCTTGCAAAACTTCAGCAAGGGCCAGTTTTATGCCGAGCAAATGGGAGCGATTACCGCCAAAGAAGCCTTGGCAATTGGCATCAACTGGGTACTGGCTCCAGTCGTTGATGTCAATAACAATCCTCAGAATCCAGTTATCAATGTCCGAGCCTTTGGCGAAACCCCAGAAGCGGTCAGTCAACTAGCGGCGGCTTTTATCCGGGGTGCACAACGCTACCCGGTGCTAACGACTGCCAAACATTTTCCGGGTCATGGGGACACGGTAACTGATTCCCATATTGACCTGCCAGTATTGCCCCACACGCCACCCCGACTGGCAGAGATTGAACTACCTCCCTTTAAAGAAGCGATCGCGCTTGGGGTCGATGCCGTAATGAGCGCTCACGTATTGATTCCCGCCTGGGACGAGGAGCGCCCCGCTACTTTGTCCCCGCTAGTTTTGAATGACTTGCTGCGAGAGTATTTGCAGTTTGAGGGATTAATTGTCACAGACGCCCTGGTTATGGGTGCGATCACCAATCGCTATGGTGCTGACGAAGCGCCCGTCATGGCTGTAGAAGCGGGAGCGGATATTTTGCTCATGCCTGTAAATCCCGAAAGTGCAATTCAGGCTGTGTGTGACGCCGTTGCCTCAGGACGCATTTCACGAGAGCGCATTCATGCCTCGGTAGAGCGCATCTGGAAAGCTAAAACAAAGGTGAGTCAAACCCTAGAAAGCCCACAAGCTGCCGCTAATCTAGAATCCAACTCTCCCTACTCACTGGAGACAGATGAACGCAAGTTCTACACACCTCAACTCTTTCTCCAGCAACTAGCGCAACCCGATGCCCTCGGGACTGTTGCCAATATTCTGCAAGATTCCCAACAAGTGGGCGGTGCCCTACCTTTGTCCCTAGAACCCTACGATGCTAGTCGGCGACTGCGCAACCTGATCGTGGTGGATGATGCCTTAGCGTGTGACTTTCTGGGACGAAATACCCCATCGGTGACTTTCCCTAGACAACTTGGTTACGAGCTTCAACTCGTTGACCGCCATACTCCGAAGACTGGGGACGATGCGACTTATCCCCTTGCTACCCAACCCACTCTGCTACAAGTATTTATCCGAGGTAATCCGTTTCGGGGTAGTGCTGGGCTGACGCCAGTGGCAGAAGCCTGGTTTAACAAACTCTTAAGAACTGGCGAGCTACAAGCCCTGGTAATATACGGTAGCCCCTATGTATTACAGCAGTTCTTGCCGGACTTACCGCGTAGTACACCTTATGTCTTTTCCTACGGACAAATGCCGCAGGCTCAGGCGATCGCCCTTGAGGTGTTGTTTTCCCAAAGCGTACCTACGAACACGTTTACTGTATTTCTTTAATTTTTCTTTTAATTCCTCTTAAGTTACAGCTAATCCCCTCTTTAAATATCTAAAAGTTAACCGCGCTAGACTAACTAGTTGCAAAGCTTGCTCAGCAAGAGTTTCATCTATCTAAAGGTAGTCTTTTGTAACCCTGAAAACATTTACCCTTTACTATCTTTATTAGTAGAGACGAATTCTTTGTAACTTTCTATACTGAAGTAAATTTCTTTCCACGCTAGCGATCTTCGTTTATAGTTAATCGTAGCGCCGTTATTTAGCCGGGTAATACCTATGAGTGTTGACTTAATGCAATCTACCCCTACTATTCGCTATTCCATCGATGTTATCCAGGACGAAGCACGTCACTTAGTAGAGAAGGGCGTCGTCAGTCGTCAGCAGCCCATTTATGTCCTTTGCCAATACATTCCTGCTCGTGAATGGGTTTGCATTGAATGTGAGCTAGAGCGGTGCAATTTCTTGCTGAGAGACCGCATTGCTGACTTGATGGGTTCTGAAGAGTGGGACAACGACTAAGTCGGTTCACTTGTCCACAACCAAGCCTTGGCACTAGAAACATTGATGAAAGCTCTGCAAGCTATCATGCGCTTAAAAGCAATAAAGAAGACTGTTAATTGTCCAACTAATTGACTTGCCGAGTTTGGCTAACAAAGCTTAAAGCCCCTATCTTTTAAAGTGCTGATTGACAAGAAAGGCTTTCATGTTTTCGTTGTGCGCTTGAAGCGCATAGCGTCTATCTTGTTACCTTGACCTTAAAGATAGTCGTGCCTTTTCAGTCGTTATCTAACGTGTTCCCTCATACATTTTTAATGAAAGCGCCGATGCCTTGTTCTTGAGGATGGGAAAAGCATCTAGGGCACTTTAATCGGAAAATGCTGTTAGCTACCTATAAATACTGATGCTAATACGGACTCAACAAGGATGAGTCATTCACCCTTGTTCCGAAACCTAAAGGGCAAAAATTAGAGTTTTGCTCTTTTTTACCTTTTAATTTTTACTTCATCTTGCTTGTACTAAGTATCATCCGCAAGACAGATCTCCTTTGTGCTTCAAGTGATTAAAGCCCATGCAATAACGCCAGGAGCAAGACGCAATCTGGCTAGATTGATGGGCTAACTCCTGAGAATAGGCAGTATAAGGTGTTGATTGGATGAAAGTACTCAGAATTACTTTGCCAAGGAAAAATCTAAGTATTTGCGCCGGGATCGCGCAGCTTCTCTAGTTCAGTGCGGATGGCGGCAATTTGGGCCGTCAGTTCCTCGATTTCCAACTGCACGTTGGGGGCGGCAACAGGTGTCGGTGGTGTCATACCCGCGTCAGTCGGTGCGCTTGTTGCCGATGAACGTCCAGGATTGGTTTGTTGCCTCAATATCGCTTCAATAAAAGTGCGGGCTTCTTGCTCGGTTATTTCTCCTTTTGCTGCCCACTCCGTTACCCGTTGAGTTAACTCTAACCTTAGCTGAGAAAGGTTTTCTTCTCGTTTTTCAGGGTTGGCAAGAGTTTCAACGAGGGAAGTTGTCGCCCCTAATGAGACACGAAACCCAGTTTGCAGTAAGTCCAAAAGATTGTTGGAGTTCATCTAATTAATGATTTGCTGTTGGTTTTTGGTGGGTCAAGAGAGCGCCTGTTCAGGTGAAACGCTTTTGCTCAAGACAAGGAGGCAGTGAATCTTGATGACGCTGCCTATTTTACAGCAGTTGTCCGGAAGTCACGAGCCAAGGCGTCAGCCTACTTGCTCCAGATACTGATTTATATCCTCAATGATGCGAGTCAGTTCTGCTTCTGTCGTCAAACGGATGCGATCGTCCTTGAGAGTAACCAGGACTTTAGCGGCAAAGGGACTCGGCCAGATGTTGGGATTGCAAAAGATTTCTAGAAAGACATCCCCAGAAAACTGGTACTCCATTGGTTTTTTGGGAGTCGGTTTCCCGCCCCCACTAGCTGCCTGAGTAGCCACTTTTAGGTTTTGCATCAATTGAGCGATCGCTTGCTGTAACTCTTTGGCGGCATCGGCACTGAACTTAAAAGAAACCGAACCTTCAACCAAGTTAAGGGTTAGTTGAGATGAAGTCATAAACAATAAATCTTAATACTACGCTCTTAATGATCGATCCAGGGAAATTATTTACGAGGATTGGTATTCAAAGCGCCAAAGACGTGGAAACAGCTCACCAAATTACTGAGGATGTGGAATATCGGTTAGGTTAAGCCACCTGCTTACCCGTCTGACCACATAAGCTGCGAGTCAGAAATGACTCAATACTACTGTAGTTTTCCACAGGCATTGCTACTTTTCCACAGAATTTGGCGACTTTTCCACAGAGATAAAGAAAGGATAATCAGAGCGATCAATCTTCTTAACCCAGGAATATTTTGATCAATTTCATGTGAGGCGATCGCTTCTTTCTCTCAACCCGATAACTGTCCAGTCATCTCATCATCTTTAGATTGAGACATGGCTTGGGATGCTGCCAAACGTTGCTCTTTATCCCGCTTGCGTTTTTTCGCGTAGAGATGGATCGTTGCCATCATCACAATAATCATGGCAAAGATTCCCCAGCCGGTAATATCTGCTGGCAGATTATTCTTGAATACCGCTAGCAAGACAATCACTACCAGAAGGACAGTTGGTGCTTCATTAAGAGCGCGGAACTGCTGACCGCCCCAATTACATTCACCTGCTGCCAACTGCCGCATCATTCGACCGCAGTAAAAATGATAGGCAATCAAAGCGACAACAAAAGCGAGTTTGATCTGTAACCAACCATCTTTTAGAACTTCCGGCTCAGTAGTCAATAGACCAATTGCCATTGCTACTGTCACCACCATTCCTGGCGTAGTAATGATGTTATAGAGACGCTTCTCCATAATCTCATACTGATTTTTGAGAATCGTTTGGGCAGGTTCTGGCTCCTGTGCAGCTTCGGCATGATAGACGAAAAGACGCACCATGTAGAACAGTCCAGCAAACCAAACCACAACGCCAATTAAGTGAAATGCTTTAAACCAGTAATAAGCCATGAATTATTTCCTTGGTTGCTGATTGAGCAACGCAGATTTTTTTTAATAACCACAGATGAATAGCATAATTATCTGCGTTCATCTACAGTTCTTAATCAAAAATTAAATCCACTAGCGTAAGGTAGGCGTTGCCTACCCTACTGCTGTGCGTAAGATTATCCCAATCATTCCCACTCTATAGTTCCAGGGGGCTTGGAGGTGATATCGTAGACGACCCGATTAACACCTTTGACTTCGTTGACAATTCGGTTTGAGATAGTTTCCAACAAGTCATAAGGCACCCGCGACCAGTCAGCCGTCATGCCATCCTCACTATTGATTAGGCGTAAGACGATGGGGTAAGCGTAGGTACGTTGGTCACCCATGACGCCTACACTGCGCACTGGCAGCAACACGGCAAACGCTTGCCAAAAGTCATGGTACATCCCCTGCTGACTAATTTCATTACGGACGATGAAGTCAGCATCACGCAAAATATTGAGTCGTTCTGCGGTTACTTCACCAATGATGCGAATCGCTAGTCCTGGACCTGGGAAAGGATGCCGTCTTACAATTTCCTCCGGTAAACCAATGGAGCGACCGACTTTACGCACTTCATCTTTGAAGAGTTTGCGTAGCGGTTCAACAAGCTTGAAGCGCAAGTCTTTTGGTAAGCCACCGACGTTGTGATGGCTCTTGATTTTTACAGCTACTCGTTCCCCCGATTTGGGATCGACATTCGTATCGGCTGACTCGATCACATCTGGATAGAGAGTGCCTTGAGCTAGGTAATCAAAGGGACCAAGCCGTCGTGACTCTTCTTCAAAGACTCGGATGAATTCGTGACCGATGCGGCGGCGCTTTTCTTCCGGGTCGGTGACACCTTCCACTTGAGCCAGAAAGCGATCGCGTGCATTGACATATTCCACCGGAATGTGAAATTGCTCCTTAAATAGCTTCACCAACCGCTCTGGCTCTTCTTTACGCATGAAGCCTTGGTCAATGAACATACAAGTTAGCTGGTCACCAATTGCCTTGTGGAGCAAGAAGGCGAGAGTAGAGGAATCGACTCCTCCAGAAAGAGCCAGCAACACCCGTTTATCCCCAACCCTTGCCCGAATTTCTCGAATTGATTCGTCAACAAAAGCTGCCGTTGTCCAGGTGGGTTCGCAGTCACAGATGTGGTAGACAAAGTTGCGGATGAGAGCCAAACCGCCAACTGAATGCACGACTTCCGGATGGAACTGCACGCCGTACAGTTTCTTTTCGTGATCAGCGATCGCTGCACAAGGTGTATTCTCGGTATGGGCAAGGGTTTCAAACCCGTCTGGCAGTGATTCGCAAGAGTCTCCGTGGCTCATCCACATCGTAGAGCCATCTTCCACATTGGTCAGCAAATCAGTGGGGTCATCAATGAGTAGCGAGGCTTTCCCATACTCTCCCCGTTTTGCCCGCGTCACATTGCCACCGAGTTGTTGCACCATTAACTGCATTCCATAGCAGACTCCCAGCACGGGTATGCCCAATTTCCAAATCTCCGGGTCAGATAGGGGCGCACCCGCATCATAGACGGAACTCGGACCACCGGAGAGAATAATTCCCTTGGGATTAAGCTGCCGCAGTTGTTCGGCAGTCGTTCGATAGGAAAGAACTTCAGAATAAACTTGAGTTTCGCGGATGCGACGGGCAATCAACTCGGAGTACTGAGAGCCAAAGTCCAGAATGACGATGATCTGGCGATTTAGCTGGTTTTCTAGAGAAGTTTCCGGTAACGTCTCTGTAGTGTGAGATGCTTGTTCTGTCTGTAGTGTCACTGCTGTATCCGTGATACCAATCGTGTGAGTGTGCAAATATCCCGCTTCCAAAGTATTTCTTTAAAAGCGAGAATCTATTGCAGAGAATAGATAAGCTGAAACCTGAGAGTTTCTATAGTTTAAGCTTGTAGAGATTCATACAAAGCTAACATAATTGTGATAGTAACGCGGCACCTGTTTGACTTTTAACAATGATTTGGCGCTCGCGGTCAAACAGCACCGAACCGACACGGACATTTTGCTCGCTGTGCTTGCGGATGTAGTCTTGGGAGCGGGTATCAATGGTAGAAGCGATCGCGCTATACACCCGTTCTACCCAATCACTACCATCGCTAGCGTCTAACTGACGAAGATATTTTAGTGCCGCGTCCGTCGTCGCACTGTCAAACACCTCTTGTAACACAGGCGTTGGTAAGCCAAGTCGAGCGCAGTGAGCCGTTAAGATTTCTAACCGTCCATCAGCGAGGTGGTGGTGAGTATGAAAAATCCCACCCGCTAGTTTGATCAACTTGCCGTGGTAGCCAAATAATAAAATGTCTCGGACTTGCTGCAACCCAGCCGCTACCAATATCGGTCCTAGCCAATTAGCCGTCTTAATTAATTGTTCTGGATTCACTCCCAACTGTCGCGCCAAATCTAAACCGTTTTCCCCAACACAAAATACTAAACAGTCAAAACACAGCGCTTTCTGTTGTAGTTCCTCGCGGTAAGCCTCCAATTGACCGGGAGCGCTTAGGGGTTGGGAAATGCCCGTCGTCCCCAGCAAGGACAGTCCTTCTACAACACCAAAAGCGGCATTCGAGGTTCGTTCTGCCAACTGACGCCCTTCCGGTAGGATAATCGTGACCTGAATCTTCTCTTCTAGCGTGAGTTGGCGCTTGAGGTTTTCTTGCAACAACCGTTCTGCATAAGCGTAAATTGCCGCTTTGCCACCCGCATTCAGTTGTCGCCCAATTCCCTCACCACCGAGTAA
>JALYGX010000613.1 GCA_030776905.1 Cyanobacteriota bacterium
CGCCACACCTTCTGGGGTAGCTCAACGTTCAAGTTTGAGAACCTGAAGCACAAACCCCGTATTATTAAAATTTCCACACAGGTTTTAGACCATTCTAACTCCAGACAATTGGGTTTTGAAGATAGTCAAAACCTTAAAACTGTTGTAATTCGGATTGCCGACAACGGGCCTGGTATTCCTCAAGAAGTCAAGCAACGGATTTTCGATCCCTTCTTTACAACTAAACCTGTAGGAGAAGGGACGGGTTTGGGCTTATCTATTAGCTATCAAATTATTGTTGAAAAACATGGAGGACAGCTAGCTTGCGTGTCAGAGCCAGGGCAAGGTACAGAATTTATTGTAGAAATTCCCATCGCTCCTCCCGAACTTAAACCGACTCCAACGCCAGCGTTTCTTTCTCACGAAACGTAACCATTTACATAAATGCAATTAGGTGATAAATATATTATTTTGTGATAATTGATGTTTTTAAGGCAGCTCAGGTTGAAACTAAGTTGCCATCAAAGATATAACTTTTCCCAAATAATATTTTTTGAAAACTGTACCGTTCAAAACATCTCCCCAAGCATTCGTAAAGCCCTGCCTGAAGCTAGAAAAATCAAACTATGTCAATAGAAAGTAATGGATACGCTAACGGGAATAGCGTTGGCAAGGGACTTGTATCAACACAGCATTTTTCGCCAAAGTTCCGTCTGGGTAGCGAACAACTATTACGTGCATACATTGCCAATGCCCCTGTGGTTTTCTACGGCGTTGATAATGACGGCATAGTTACATTGTCCGAAGGGAAGGCGCTGGAAGCTTTGGGGCTGAAAGCGGATGAGGTAGTAGGCAAGTCAATTTTTGAAGTCTTTAGCGACTACCCCGACATCTTGGCGAACATCCGTCAAGCCTTCGCTGGGGAAGAGGTGACTTGGAGCGGGGAATTTGATAGCTATAGTTATGAAAGCCGCTTGATACCGTTGCGGGGAGTGGAGGGCGAGATCATCGGATTGGTGGGAATGGCAACCGATGTAACCCAAAAAAAGCAAGCAGAGGAACAGTTACAGCTCCTAGCGGCGGCGATTGAACACGCTCAAGACTCGATTTTGATCGCTTCGTCGCAAATGAGTTTTCCAGGACCGGAAATTGTTTTTGTGAATCAAGCCTTTACTAAAATGACAGGGTACACCACTGAGGATGTTCTCGGTCAGTCGCCACGCATCTTGCAAGGACCAAAAACAGAGAGAGCGGTTTTAGATCGATTGCTTCAAGACTTACGAGAAGGAAAAATTTTTTACGGCGAGGCGATTAACTACCGCAAAGACGGTTCGGAATTTTACAACGAGTGGCATATTGAACCCATCTGCAATTCAGATGCCCAGATTACTCATTACCTGGCGATTCAACGAGATGTGACCAAGCGCAAGCAAACCGAGGCGCAGTTACGTTATGCGGCTCTCTACGATGCTCTCACAGACTTGCCCAACCGAGCCTTCTTTATGAATCAGCTTTATAGCTGCGTCGAGCAGTCTCAGGAGAGCCAAGACTACTTATTTGCCGTGCTGTTCTTGGATATTGACCGATTTAAGGTGATTAACGATAGCCTCGGTCACAAAGCTGGAGACAAATTGCTAATCGCGATCGCTAATCGACTCAAAGCATCGGTACGACCAGGAGATACGGTGGCGCGTGTTGGTGGCGACGAGTTTGCCATCCTACTCACTGACTTAACAGACATCGGTCACGTTTTTAGCCTTGCTAATCTGCTGCAAATAGAGCTGCGCGAACCCCTTGAGTTGGCAGGACAGGAAGTGTTAATTACTGCCAGTATTGGCATTGCCCTCAGTATCTTTGCCTATGAATGCCCAGAAGACATCTTACGGGATGCTGACATGGCAATGTACCGGGCAAAGGCATTAGGCAAGAATCGTTACGCAGTCTATAACAAAACCATGCACCAGCAGGCAGTAAAACGCTTGCAGTTGGAGACAGATTTGCGGAGAGCCATCCCCCAGCAGGAACTGCGGCTATATTACCAGCCAATTGTCTCTCTTGCCACGGGTCAAATTACGGGCTTTGAAGCACTGGTGCCTTGGCAGCATCCTACACGGGGCTTGGTTTCTCCAGCCGAGTTTATTCCAGTGGCAGAAGAAACCGGATTAATTGTGCCAATTGGAGAGTGGGTGCTGCGCGAGGCTTGTATTAGAGCTAAAGACTGGCACCTTACCTTTCCCAACCAGAAGCCTTTAACCATGAATGTAAATCTTTCGGGTAAGCAGTTGGCGCAACCGAATTTATACGAAAAGATTGACCAAATTCTCAGTGAGACAGGCGTAGAACGGCAGAGTTTGAAGTTAGAGATTACTGAAACTGCAATTATGGAAAACGCTGAGTCTTCCCTAAGCGCCTATACTCTTGGGGATGCGTCGCCCAGAGCAACGGTAGGAGCATCAGCGACAGCATCTGGCGAAAGCGCGATCGCAATTTTGGAGCGTTTTAGGTCGTTAGGAGTTCAGTTGGGCATTGATGACTTTGGTACTGGATACTCGTCGTTGAGTCGGTTGTATCGCTTTCCCCTCAATACTTTAAAAATTGACCAGTCTTTCATCAAGCGCATGGATATGAACCGTGACGAGCAGCAAGGCACTTCTCCCTACAAAATTGTCAAAGCGATTGTAACGCTAGCTCACAATTTAGGATTGGATGTTACGGCGGAAGGCATTGAAACACGAGAGCAGTTAGCAGAGCTTCGGAAACTCGGATGTGAATCTGGACAAGGTTACTTCTTCTCTAAACCCCTCGATCCGGCAAAAGCTGAGGCATTAATTGCGGCACAACCCCAGTGGTAAGGGTATCGCTACAGCCTATAAATCAAAGGGTTTGACGGCGAAATCTCCTAGAGTTACCGTAAAACTCTGTTGCTGTCCAGAAGCTACAAAATTGATAAGTACCTCACAGGCAACAGCAACCACAAGCATTACTAAATTCCTTGCCAGTGGGTAGTCGCAAACATCATCGTTTGCAGGTGAGGGGACGCGATAAATATCATTCCAAATCACTTCCGCATAGTCACTTGCCAGTCCCACATGGAGACAGGGTAAGTGAGCCTCCTTACAGTAATCTTTCACCGCTTGACGCGCCACGCTGTTGTCAAAGGTATCGATTACAAGCATCGTGTCCCGCAGCAGTTGAGGAGCATTAGCGGCGGTCAATTCTTTAGCACGCCCATCTATAGTTACTCCTAATGCCCGATAAAGAGTATTGCTCAGGATTTTGACTTTGTAAGCACCAATATCAGATTTGTAATAAGGCTGAGTTGAGAGATTGCGTTCTTCAATGCGATCGCGATCGATTGCCACCAGCTTACCAAAGCCCGCACGAGCAAGATTTTCAGTGATATTTGCCCCCAACGCCCCAGCACCGCATACGGTCACGGGTAAGTCCTTGACCTGTGTCATCAATGCAGGCGTTCTGTAGAGTTGTTCGCGAACAAACATAGACCGAGTTTGATATTTAGTTCATTTATAGCCTGACCTGCAAAAAACAAGTTCCGATGCTTCTACCTGAAGGCTTACATCCAGCAATTCCCCCTTGAGATTTGCTAATGTATATCTATAGGCGCATGGCAAGCAAACTAAACATTTTTTAACGTAGAGAACAAAGGAGAGCAAAACACTATAAGAACTCCTAATCCTGGAATTACTATTAAAGGCGAGATTATGTCAAAAAATAACGCTGGAATCACTAATAAGCAGCAAGCACTAGAGCAATCGGTATTTTTGGGCAAACTGAGAAATGCTATTTGGCTTCTAGGTGTCTCGTCTTGGCTGTTTGGAATTACCGATAGGAGTATTGCTTCCTTATCAGACGGCTACTTATCTGCTTTAGATCTCGTTCAACTGTGTACGGCTTCGTTTTTCTTCGTTAGCTGGCTGTTTTTAAAGCCGACACAACTGCAAGAGCAAAGTGATTGATTAACAGTAGGCAACAAAGAATATTGGCTGTAAATTGAAGGGGCACGATATATCGTGCCCCTACTTAATAAAGAAGTAAATACTAATAGTCCACTGTTCTGATCGGCTTAAGAAAGATTTGCGATCGCTTGATTAATTAAGCTTGAGAACAGTTCTCGATCAGGTACAGCCATTCCTGCCATTGCTTCTTCCCGAATTTCCACAGCAATCGGCGGCAATACCTCTTCAAGTTGCTTGCCAGCTTCCGTTAACCAAATCCGCCAAATTCTGCGATCGCGCGTATCGCGTTCCCGACGCACTAATCCTCGTTCCTCCATCCGATCTAGCACCCCTGTTAAAGTGCCTCCTACCTGTTGCAGTCTCTCGCCAATGGAGGAAGTCGCCAAGCCATCGTCTTCCCATAGGCAGCACAGCACGACCCAGTGAAATGTAGTCAAGCCAAACGGTTCCAACCGTTCCTGAAATTTGCGACCCATCACCTGAGAGAGCAGTTTAATCCGGTAGCCGAGACTGTAGGGAGCTACAACGTCATCCCATTGCCCTAAGTGTCTGCAATTCACAGTAGTAGAAGGCATGAGAAACAATTACTTAGTAGGCGTAAGATTACGGTAGCACTTTTGCTTTATCCTGTATCTTGAGATTTTTTAATGGGCAGCTCCACCCACCCCAGGCTTGACTTTCTTCGTGAAAAGTACAGCAAAACCGCTCACCAGCAACGCAATCCCAACATTAATTTCCTGCGCTAGAACTTATGCGATCGCCCTTACGTCCCATATCCCACTTAACCCACAAAAAAAATCGACACATAAACTTAACGAAGCTTCATCTTGTGGGATACAATGACCAGTTGGTGTGAGCAAGCAGAAATAACTATTAACGACTAATGTCAACACGTTTATCTAGTGTCCTCGATTCGCCAAGACCAACTGGTGATTCTCAACC
>JALYGX010000614.1 GCA_030776905.1 Cyanobacteriota bacterium
TATGAACTAGATATTTTTTAGTTAACCAAAGAAAAAATTTATATAGTTCCGGGATAAAAGTTTTTGTAATGATTGCATGAATCTTCTACTCGTGCAATTGTAGCTGATTTAAGAGCAACCTTATGAACGCCAGTACACAACGAGAGCATGAAAGTGTTTTCTTCTCTCTGTGCCTCTTCATAGCAAGTTGCGTTCATACGTAGTACTTTGTCGCTCTTTTATCCCTTTATTACCTTATCTCTTTGTTCTCTACCTACTATGTTTGACTGCAACTTGGTATCACGCTTTCCTCCGGGACACTTTCAAGTTAGCTCAATGCGCGATCGCGCACGACGAAGGATAAAAAATTTGGTTCTACTGCGCACAGTGCATTTTCACGTTAGGCTCAATGCTCAGTCGCGTGCCTGAAACGACTGATATCACTTTATGCTCAAAATTCCTAGTCATACCCAAAAAGAACTGACACAACCCTTTTGTGCCAGTTCCTATTAGCCTTGGTATATTTAGCTTTCTTTTACGCGCCCTGGAGGACTTGAACCCCCGACATCAGGTTTTGGAGACCTGCGTTCTACCAACTGAACTAAGAGCGCATAGAGGTGAGCTGGGTGGACTTAAACCCTCGCTTCGTTAAGTTTAACGCAACAAGGGTGTCAATAGGAAGCATTGCTTGTTCAAATTCAAGCTACAGAGTGCGATCAAAACGTTGTTTGACACGAGTAGCTTTACCAACGCGATCGCGTAAGTAGAACAGCTTCGCCCGCCGTACCTTCCCTCTACGGATTATTTTAATGCTTTCAATGCGGGGAGAATGCACGAGAAAAACCCGTTCAACACCGATCCCTTGAAAAACACGCCGCACCGTAATGGTTTTGTTAATGCCACCGTTACGCATGGCAATCACAATGCCTTCATAAGGCTGTACCCGTTCTTTGCCACCTTCGCGAATGCGCACTCCTACTTTGACAGTGTCGCCGACATGAATAGTGGGCACGTCTGATTTAAGCTGTTCCGCTTCGATTGAGCGAATAACCTCTTGAGCTTTCATTTTTTTTAAGAAAAATCACAGCCTACTATCTTAGCTCGATAACTATCCTGGCGTCTAGATGCTTGTAGCCGCCCGTGGGGGACGCTGAGTCTGAGACTCCTAAGGGCGCAAGGTGTTCCCTACAGAGGGTAGATTGACAAAAACTGGATGCTCCCGTTCACTTGTCTTTGTCTTCAATTGACTTCTGACTTGTGGAGAAAGGTAAGGAAGGCTTTCTTTTTGTTACAAGCAGTTGTTTAACTTGCTGCAAAATTTCTTCTAATCCAGCATCCTTAGCAAAAAATGTATCCGCTTCCGGACAGATTTTTCTTCCCATTTCAGAGTCATTTTTGCTAACATATCCCGACACAAGAACGACTATGGGAGGGTATCGTAAATTTGTTTTTAAATGATGAATGAGTTGGCACCCTTCAATATATTCTTCAGAGCTAATCGGCGGAATCGAGTAGTCCACCATAACTATGTCGTAATCAAATAATTGGTTCAAAAAAGCAGATGCTGTGGGAAAGGTATAAACTTCAAACTCGTTTCTAAAAAAACGCTCAACTGCATGACACCACCGTATATCATCATCCACTATAGCGACTGTGTGCATAGCTTTAACTCCATGAATAAATGGCTTGGTTTTAAAATCTTCATGGCTACTGCTTATCTGGAAGCTGGTTGTTCTCTTGCTGTATGGGTAGGGTAAAGGTTACAGTTGTCCCCTTTCCTTTGCCAGGACTATTCAGTGAAATTTGACCCCCCATAAGTTTCACCAGTCGCTTGCAAATCGTTAAACCTAACCCTGTTCCTCCATAGCGTCGCTTGACTGAGCCATCTGCTTGCACAAAAGGCTCGAACAGTAGATTCTGTTGATCGGGAGCGATACCAATCCCCGTATCGGTAACCGCGATTTTAACCCAAGAAATGTCAGCGGCTGTCTCTTGAACTACCTGTAGACGAATCTCACCACTAGGGGTGAACTTAAAAGCATTAGAGATGAGATTGGTCAAAATTTGTTTCAGCTTCATCGTGTCGGCATAGACTCTTTCAAGTTCGCACTCAATTATCAAGGGAATGCCCTTTTGACGACTTTCTAGCCTGAATAAGTTTTGCTGCTCTTCTAACAAGGCTGGCAAATAGATCGATTCTAGATTCAGGCTCATGCGACCTGCTTCTATTTTGGCAATGTCCAAGACATCGTTGATAATGGCAACTAAATTTTCCGCTGACTGATAGGCGACGCTGATGTATTCTTTTAGTTCTTCCTCGTTGTCGTAAAAGCCTTCTTTGAGAAGTTTCAAATAATTGAGCGTCGCCGCCAGAGGTGTGCGTAGTTCATGGCTAGTCGATGAGAGAAAATCGGATTTCAGGCGGGTGGCTTCTTCCGCAACGGTACGAGCTTTGTAGAGTTCTTGGTTGCGCATCTCGACTAGCAGACGCTGCTGATGTTCGCACTGGTAGAGTCGAGTTTGCAGGACTGCCATTGTTAAATGGGTTCCCACTGAACTCAATAGGTCAATTTCTTCGTTCGTCCACTGGCAAGCTTGACCCAGTTTTAGCTCTCGCCAAGCTTCAAATGATCGCCTTACTCGTTGCTGCCGCTCATCCGGGTCAAATTTTCCAGCCCAGATGATGTCGGTGTCAATCTCGTTTCGGAAAATGCTCAAGATTCCCAGACACTCACCGCCATAGACTAGGGGCATTGCCAGTAAGCTACGGATTTGGGTCGGGCGGAAGACAAAAGCCGATTCCCGTAGCTTGGGTTCTTGGTAAATATCGGCGATCGCTTGGAGTTGGGACGTTGTCCTGCCGTACACTGGGACAACCTCATCCCCCTCGTCTAGATTCAAGTTACTCCAGTTATCGGCGACATCAGATAGCTGAATTAACCCACTTTCATCAGTCATCAACTGCTGCCAAAATGGATAATTTTCCAGCAGAGTTGGGTTGCCTTCTGATAGTGCGGGTTGTGTCCCACAGGTGTAGAGTTCTACCTCAGATTGACCATTGCTGCAATTTAGATAAAGTCTGCCACCCGAACCTTGGACAGAGGTGACAATCTTTTCCAAAACAATTTGCAGAATTTTCTCCATCTTGAGGGGAGAGTGGAGGAGCGTGGAAATTTGATTAATCAGTGTCTCTTGACGCGCCCGTTCGCGTGCTTGGGAGAGAACCTGAGACTGGGAAATCGCGATCGCTACTTGGTCAGTTAATAGCTGAACGATCTGTAGCTGTGCTTGCGAGAAAGCCTTAGGTTGGGCATGGTGCGAAACCAGCAAGCCCCACAACTTTTGTTGATGCAGAATTGGGATGACTAGAGAAGATTGCACTCCCATCGCCGTTAAATATTCCACATGGCAAGGATCGACCGGACGTTCGAGGATATGTTCGATCTCTTGGTTCTGCACGTCCTCAACCGTGAGGTCTCCAGTTGTATCTGGATAATCTAGGCGATTTAAGGTAAGGCGCTGTGTTGGAATATCAATAATGGAACGCACTCTCACTTTGACAAACATCTCGCGAGCGTGGGGAGGAATATCTCCAGCGGGAAAGAAAAGGTTCGATAGAGATGGTAGGCGATTGGGAGCCACAGACTCGGCGATGACTTGCCCCGAACCATCGGGCTGAAATCGGTAGATTTTAACTCTATCTGTCTTGAGAAACGAGCGTATTTCGGCAACAGTTACAGACAAAATCTCTGGCAACTCTAGAGATTGTCGAATGCGATGTGTCATTCGGTTCAACAACGTTCCCTTGGTTACCGCTTTACTTCTACCTCTTGCAGAAGTTCTGTCTGCCATTGTTAGTATCTATATTGAGTTAAATTTTGTATCACTTTATTTATTTTAATAGTTCATCAAATTTCTTGATATAAAGCTTAACAGTGGCGACTCGTAAATTAGTGGTCAAAATTTAAGGGAAGATTAAACTTGAGACTCAAGGACTCAGGACGTTAAAGTTGCTTTCGTTCAATGGTCAATGCCGAACATCTCGCGCTACTTCAGCAAGGTGCAGTTATTTGGAATGCATGGAGAGAACAGCATCCAGAAGTGCAGCCCGATCTACGTCATGCATCCCTTCGGGGCAGGCATCTACAAGGAGTGAACCTGGTAGAGGCAGATTTGCGCGAGGCTAATTTGTATGAGGCAGACCTCTCACAGGCCAGGTTAAATAGGGCTAACTTAAATTCAGCAGATCTGCGTAAGACCAATCTAAAAATGGCAGACTTATCAGGAGCGAATCTCACCTCTGCCGATCTGCGCAAAGCGAATCTCTCCCAAGCGAACTTGACTCAGGCAAATCTAACGGTAGCCTTTCTCCATCAAGCTAATCTTCAAGAGGCAGATCTGACTCAGGCGAAGCTTCAAGGAACTAATCTAAGTGCAGTTAAGCTCAAGGGTGCGAAGCTTTGGCAAGTTAACTTAAAAGCCGCAAATCTAACGGGGGTAGATTTAGCTGAAGTAGACCTAATGGAAGCAATTCTGCCTAATGACGAAATTAATGATTGAGGCTTGGGACACATTACGCTCCGCGTCTAGGTGTCCCCCTGTCCTCGCGTCCACAGTATTGAATTAGCGATCTCCTTATCTCAGAAGGGCAGCAAGACACTACCCCTCCCACTCATCATTTTTTACGAGCGGCTGAATCAAACACAACTCTAAATTCAACCTCGGGGACTCGCTGTCGCCACAACTGAAGATGTCCGTCAGCATCTGAACGACTGCGGTATCGCTCGACTATCGTCCATTCTTGGTTCGGCAGCAGACGCGATATTGTCCAAGGTTTCAGGCTTTCTTGGTAAGTCATAATGAATTTGTCTCCTTATTTTTATAGGGAACAAAGCCAGCCCATGACCCTCCAAAGTAAGGGGCTGGCTTTTGGCTTTGGCACTGTAACAACACCCAGCTTAGCATATTACTTTATTACTAAATAAATAAGTATCTTTAGTAATGAAATAGAAAGAAAAAAGCAAGAAGTCTGATGAACTGTGAACTATGAACTATGAACACTGTTGCGTAGGAATTTCAATCCAAAACTCAGTTCCCTGTCCAACTTGGGAAATACACTTAAAAATGCCACCGTGTTTTTCTACCACAATTTGCTGACTGATGGAAAGACCCAAACCTGTTCCTTTGCCTATAGGCTTAGTCGTGAAAAAGGGGTCAAAGATTTGGGATTGTAGCGCTGGACTCATGCCAGGACCATTGTCGGCAATTTGGATCACAATGCTAGAGGGTGATGCCGCAAGGGAGCGAGGGGGCGAATCCTCTGCGTCTGTTCCCACCGTCTCCTGTATAGTCCCTTCGTTGACGCTGGTGCGAATCGTGATTCTACTAGGTGAGGTCTTAATTTGCTCTAAGGTGCGGACACAGTTGTACTCTTCTAGGGCATCGATCGCATTACTCAGGACATTCATAAATACTTGGTTGAGCTGACTGGCATAGCACTCAACCAGTGGCAATTCCCCATAGGTTTTCACAACCTCAATAGCTGGCTGACTGGGCTTAACTTTCAGTCGATGTTGCAAAATCAATAGCGTACTGTCCAGCCCCTCATGGATGTCAACAGGCTTCTTCTCAGATTGTTCGAGGCGGGAGAAATTCCGTAGAGATAGCACCAACTTGCGGATGCGGTCAGCTCCAATTTTCATAGAAGCCAGAATTTTTGACAAATCCTCGCTCAAGAAATCTAAGTCAATTGCCGCTGCTTTCTCAGCAATCTCCAGTTCGGGATTGGGGTAATGCTTCTGATATAGCTGTAGTAGATTGAGCAAATCCTGAGCGTACTGACTGGTGTAGGAGAGGTTACCGTAGATAAAGTTGACAGGGTTGTTGATTTCGTGAGCAACACCAGCAATTAACTGCCCCAGACTCGACATTTTTTCGGTTTGAATGAGCTGTGTCTGGGTTTGCTGGAGGTTCTTAAAGGCGATCGCTAATTGTTCAGCCTGCTCCTGAGTTTGAGCGAGTAATTCCGCTTGCTGTAAGGCAACACTTAAGTGAGCCGCAATTTGCTTGACAAAATCAATTTCGGAACTATCCCAAACGTGGGGTGCCGTGCAGTGATGAATGCAGAGTAACCCCCAAAGAGCATCCCCCTTGAGCAGTGGCACTACCAAGTTAGCTCGGACTTGAAATTGTGCCAAAACATCGACGAGACAATCACTTAAGCCTGCATTGTAGATATCGGCAATGGCTTGAATTTGACCTTCATGATATTTTGCAGCATACTCCTCGCCAAAGCAGCGATCTCGAATGTCTGCATTCATGGTCTGAGGCAAGTCGGGTTGCACATCTTCTGAGACGAACTTTCCGTCATCGTAGCCAGAGTTAGGAGTAAAGCGAAATACGGCTACGCGATCAGCACCTAGCAGTCGGCGGATTTCCGTTGTTGTTGCCTTAAAAATGGTTCTGACATCCAGGGATTCTCGAATTTTAGTAATTACGCCAAACAAGGCTTCCTGTTGTTTGGCGGCTGTCGAGAGTTGTTGGGCTTGAGCGGTGGCGGTGGCGGCAGTCGTGCGGCTTTGTTCGTAAAGTTCGGCTTGCTGAATCGCCACGGCGGCTTGGTCAGCCAGTTGTTGCAACAGCTCGATCTCAGAGGCTTGCCAACAACGCGCCGCCTTACACTCTTGAGCAATCAACAGTCCCCACAATTGATCGCCGACTCCAATCGGGATGATGGAAGCGGCTTGAATTTGGAAATAGTCTAAGAGTCTTCGCTGCTCAGGAGTGAACTTGACTTGAGAGACATCTTTGATTACTTTGACTTTGCCTCGTTTGTACCGTTGAAGCTGACGCCCTAGAAAATCTGCTTGGGGAATACTCGCTCCTAACGTAGACAGCCAGCCCCCATTGATGGCTTCCACAATGACTTCACCCTGAGAGTCATCGGTAAACTGGTAAATCACCACCCGATCTGCATCGATTAGATTTCTGACTTCTCGCACGATAGTTTGCAGAGTAGTTTTCAGGTCGAGGGTGCTGCGGATTTGGTTGGTGACGCGCACAACCGCCCGCCCTTGCTCTAAGGCTCGTTGTAATTTGGCGGTGCGCTCCTCGACTTGTTGCTCTAGGGTATTGTTGAGGGACTGCACCTCGGAGTAGAGCTGATACTGCTGAATTGCCATCGCAAAGTGATGCGCTAAAGCGATCGCTAGTTCAATATCATTCGCTGCCCACTCTGGCGCTTGACCTCGTTTTAACTCTCGCCACACGTCAAAGGACTGGCGGGGCAGTCGTTGTTTTTCGTTGGGGTCAAAGCGCCCCGCCCACAACGTTTCTGTATCAACCTCCGAACGAAAGATGCTCAAGTAGCCCAAGAACGAGGAGCGATAATACAGAGGTAAAACGACCATTCCCCGAATCGCAGTCCCCTGGAAGGCTGGGGTGAGAACCCGGAGGGCTGGGGTTTTATACAAATCGGTAACGAGCAGCGACTCTCTATTAACGGGTTGAGAGTTGGTTTTTTCTTCATACTTGAAGGAAGCCCAACTTTGCCAGACGGGATGCTGTTCGATTAAACTCTCCTGTTCTCCATTGAGAGGCAGGGGTTGCGTCCCGTAAGTAAATAACTCACCAGCCTTGTTGGTTTTGTCAGGAACGATATAGAGTCTGCCGCCGCAACCTTTCAGGGCGGTAACTGTTTCTTCTAGGGCGGCTTTTAGTTCAACAGTGGGTAGGGAATGTAATAGGGTAGATACCCAGTTGATAGTTGCTTCCGTCGTATGCCATTGACGTGTCTGAGATAAAAGAGTGGATTGGGCGATCGCAATTGAAAGTTGATCGACCACGGCTTGCGCAATTTGCAGTTCTTGTTTGGAAACCACACGGGGTTCAGCGT
>JALYGX010000615.1 GCA_030776905.1 Cyanobacteriota bacterium
AGTGACAAGTGAAAAGACTTCAATATAAACTCTTTACTCTCGACTTTTCACTTGTCACTTATAGTCTAATTAGGCAAATTAGATGGGCAATAGCTTATATTAAAGTCTATTTTTCTTCTACGTACATTTCTGGTTCAATAGCAAAGTTATCGAGCCGCCCTGACTCATCGATCACATACCCATCTGTTGTCGTCATCCCAGAACCTTCTTCTTGTGCCTCCAAAGCCTCAACTTCATGAATGCTTTTTTCGGGATTGCTATTAGCAGGAATTACAGCATCTGGGGGATTTACAGCGGTTGTCTGAGCCATTTGAACTCCCACTTGATTCCCAGGAGTACCTCTTCCTGGTTCGGCTTCTGATGGATCGGTTTGTGGTACTACGTGCTTCCCTTCGTTACTCATAGGTTTGTTCTCCTGTTTGTTTATAAGCTTGAGTGCAACCTGTCTTGCCGCTAGAGCTGCGGCTACAGACTAATAGGTAATCAAATCGCTGCTCTGACGATAGCCCAGGTTGTATCGTACTTAACTCTTTCGTGGGGATTAAATTTGCCAAGATACAGGAAGAAATTTATGGCTCGTTGGTTTCACTTTCTTCTAGCTTGATTGTCAAGTCAATCAGAAAGCGAGCAAAACGAATGGTATCAGCTAAACCTCTTTCGGTAACTGGATAGCTATAGCGGGGAAATGTTTCGTTGGGGTGCTGCCACCGCAACCATAGCTGTCTGTCAATAACCTTGGTGCTGATCAACCAGTCTCGGTATCGAATCGGTTGCAGTGGCAAGCCTGTGTTAGAAGAGTTTGTAGTCACTGACTTTCTCAGTACTCTCAATCGTGTCTACCTATTTCCTTGTTTATCTGGGGTTTTATCTCGCTCGACCTCCACCGAAATAAGGCGCTATTGCCTGACTAGCGCCTCGCTAATTAATTGGCTGGTAATAATAGTCAGAGTGGGCGCGATTTACCTAAAGTAGTAAGTCGTCATTGGTATTTTATCTGGCTAGTACTCTTTTATATACTCTGAGTGTAGTCAGTCAATTATAAGATGTTGCTGCGTCTTAAGGTGATGTCAACTGACTTTTTTTGACTCCCATTGCGCCCCCAATCTCCAAATTACTTTTCCCTAGTCTTGTCTCTCTTCCTTTGGTGAGGCAGATTTTGATGAAAGCGTTTTCTTAGCAAGCTTAGTTGTGTAAGCGATCGCACCAACTGTTACACCTAAGCCGAGGACTTGCAGCGCAATTTTGCCAGGACTATTGCCACCACTAGCTAAGTTAGCGCCAGCCGAACCAAGATAGACATACAGCCCGATGATCGGGAGCATTCCTAGCCAGGAGAAAACCAAGTAGTGCCAGAATTTAACCTTGGTAAGGCTAAAACCATAATTGAGAATATTAGACGGCACAATCGGCGAGAGGCGAGTTAGAAATACGATTTTCCAGCCTTTCCTGGCAACAGCTTTGTCAAGTTCGACAAACTGAGGGCGTTTGGCAATCCATTTTTTAATGCGTTGACGTGCAACAGTTCTTCCTAATAAGAAACAGATACTTGCGCCCAGCGTGTCGGCAATTGAGACGGTGATAAAACCTTTGAAAAAGCCGAATAAAGTACCTGCCACCAAAAAGAAAATAGCTGCTGGCAAGCCAATAACGGTTGCAACAACATAAATCAGAATGAAGGCAGGCACTGCCCAGGAACCAAGGGTTTGCAGCCAGTTTTTTATAGCAGCCAGCCAGTCTTGCAGAGGTAAAAAACTCAAACCAGCAACAGCGATCGCAATACCAACGGCGGCGATGAGCAGCCAAACTTTTTTCTTCGCTAGGAAGTTCCTAATCATGCGGTGTTCGACTGCTATCGAGTGTTTCAGGCAGTTACACTCATTGTATGTAACAGTCCTTCAAACAACTTCATACCATCGGTACTGCCTAATAAAGGATCGGACGCCCGTTCTGGATGAGGCATCATGCCTAAGATTTTGCCCGTGCGATCGCATATTCCGGCAATGTTGTTCGCCGAACCATTAGGGTTACCTGTGTCATCTATCTCACCCGTTGTCGTGCAGTAACGAAACAGCACTTGATGGTTATCTTCTAACGCTTTCAGGGTGTCAGCATCGGCGTAGTAGTTCCCTTCGCCGTGGGCAATGGGGAGGGTAATGACTTGCCCTTTTGAGTAAGCGGATGTCCAGGGAAGGTCGGTACGTTCGACTTTTACGGGAACGCGATCGCAAATAAAGTGTAAGTCTCGATTTCGTACCAGTGCCCCCGGTAATAGCCCCGCTTCCGTCAACACCTGGAAGCCATTGCAGATGCCAAGAATAAACTTACCCTGCTTGGCGTGTTCCACAACCTGACCCATCACGGGCGAAAATTGAGCAAGCGCTCCACAACGCAGGTAGTCCCCATAACTGAAGCCACCCGGAATCACTACCACATCTAAATCGGAAATATCCGTTTCCTCGTGCCAAACCATCCGGGTGGGTAATTTGAGTAAAGTCTGAGTGACATACGCCACATCGCGATCGCAGTTTGACCCAGGAAAAACTATAACCCCAAATTTCATGACGACGCTCCTATTAGTGCAGCCACTTCAACCAAATCAAACCGATAATTTTCAATCACGGGATTTGCCAACAACTGATCGCAGATACGGTCAAGTTGCTCCCGTGCCTTGTCTTCATTAGCAGCACACAGCATCAGCTCAATATACTTACCAATGCGTACGTGCTCTACTCCTTCGTAGCCTAGCTGTTTCAGTCCCGACTCAACTGCCACACCTGCGGGATCTAAGACAGAAGGTCGAAGAGTAACATAAATGCGAGCCTGATATTTGTGAATCACAAGCATCCCCTAAATTGTTAGAAAGTCTATTCTAAAGTTTGAACTAAGCCTGCCCCAAAGACCCAAATAAGTTTCGCTCTTAGATTAAGATATTGCTCGTAAACATACCCCGGCCACAAGGGTATGGGGCTTTAGCTTTGATTAAAAGTTGAACAAAGGAGAGACACTTGACCCGCCAATACGCAACTCATAGAGGACTTTTATGAAGCTCCAACGCACCCGCTCACAAGAGCGAATTTTCAATCTGCTTCAAAGCTTAAACCGTGCTGTTTCTGCCCAAGACCTATATATCGAGTTACGTAACAGTGACAAAAGTATGGGTCTAGCAACGGTCTATCGTGCCCTTGAATCGTTGAAACTCGAAGGCGTGGTGCAAGTCCGGACACTCGCCAGTGGAGAATCCCTTTATAGTTCCGTGCAACGCGACCAACACCACCTTACCTGTCTTAATTGTGGCGAATCTATTGCCATTGATGTTTGCCCAGTCCATCAACTAGAGACTGAATTGCAAGATTCCCACCAGTTCAAGATTTACTATCATACCTTGGAGTTTTTCGGATTATGCGATCGCTGTGCTGTGGCTAGCGCTACCACTGAAGCTGAGTAAACATTGAGGCTTCAACGGCTTATTCATTAATTGTGCCGTCTGGCAGGATGGCTCGTCTCAAGTTAGCTCCGGTTAGTTTAACTAGGATGCGGTCTTTTGTCCCAATCTTAGCGCCCCGTAAGTCAGCACCACTCAAGTCAGCGCCGCTCAAATCGGCTCCAATTAAGTTAGCCTCCCGCAAGGAAGCGTTGCTCAGATTGGCTTGAAAGAGGTTGGCTCTAAATAAATTCGCTTTTTCCAGGTTGGCTCCCTGGAGATTGATTTTATGTAAAAAGGCATCCTTCAAGTTAGCATTACTCAAATTGGCATGGCTGAGGTTTCTGCCCGACAGGTCTTTTTCTTTCAAGTCAGCCCCTCGAAAGTCGGCTCCACTTAAGTCGGGAGGCTGTGTAGGCGCTCGATAGTGAGATTGAGAGGACGATTGATAGTGGGGTCGTTTTTGCTGGTAATCAGCGCTTGTTTTGGGCGGATTTGGCGATCGCTGCGGTTGTGCTTTTTGCGTCTTTTCACTCGCTCTAATTGACCGCAATTGGTCGCGAGCATGATTTATCTCTTTGAGTTTTTCCTCAGCTTTTTGTCGTAGCCTTTGATTGCCTTCGGGGACGCGATCGGGATGCCAAATGAAAGCCAGATCTTTGTAAGCCTGGTTCACCTCGTCAAGTGATGCTCCCGGCTCAAGCCCCAGTGCTCTGTAACATTGATTGAGATCGTCCATCACCATTATCCTACCCAATGCTAGTAGTCTTCTACCCAGAAGGCTGAACTAGTCTTCGCCTCGCCAGAGCAAACACTAACGAAGCAGCTGAACTTTGTCCTGCTTTTCTAACGCTAGCGCACTACGGGTGTTCAGGAATGCGATCGGTTAGCAGCAGTGC
>JALYGX010000616.1 GCA_030776905.1 Cyanobacteriota bacterium
TTGCTACCTCTGGAAACCTGAGTTGGTGTGGCTCCATGTTATGGGCGATGCTCTCATCGCCCTTGCCTATTATTCAATTCCCATCACGCTAGTCTATTTTGTCCGCAAGCGCGTCGATTTGCCCTTCAACTGGATATTTCTGCTGTTTGGGGCATTTATCGTCGCTTGTGGTACGACCCATGTGATGGAGATTTGGACGCTCTGGCATCCAACCTATTGGTTGAGTGGGTTGATCAAAGCCATAACTGCCGTAGTCTCAGTGTGTACGGCTGTGCTGCTGATGCCATTGGTTCCTCAAGCGCTCGCTCTCCCAAGTCCAGCACAGTTGGAGGCAGCCAACCGAGAACTGGAGAGTGAAATTAGAGAGCGTAAGCGAACAGAGGCGAGGCTGGAGCTTCAAAGTACGATCGTTAGGAATATGGCTGAAGGAGTTTGCCTTGTCAGAGCCACCGATAGCGCGATCGCCTATACCAATCCCAAATTCGAGAGTATGTTTGGCTATGGGTCGGGAGAGCTAAATGGAAAACCTGTGGAAGTATTGAACTACGCTTCGGATAAGCCGAGTGCCAAACAGGTTGCCCGTGAAATAATGAACGAATTAAATCAACACGGTGAAGCTACCTATGAGGTTCATAACGTAAAAAAAGATGGCACGGCTTTCTGGTGTAGATCTCACACTTCAAGATTTGAACATCCCGATTATGGAACAGTCTACGTCGCCGTTCATGAAGACATCACCGAAAGCAAGCAGGCAGAGGAAGCACTTCATAAGGCTAAAGAAGCGGCTGAATCTGCCAACCGTGCCAAGAGCGAATTTCTGGCGAATATGAGCCATGAATTCCGAACTCCATTGAACGGGATTTTGGGATATGCCCACATCCTCAAGCAAGAAAAAAATTTAAGCTCCAAGCAACAGAATGGACTAGGCACCATTCAACAGTGTGGCGAACACCTGCTGACGCTGATTAATGACATTTTAGACCTTTCCAAAATTGAAGCGAGGAAAATGGAAATCCAGCTAAGTGATTTTCAGTTGCCTGAGTTTCTTAACAATATTGCTGAAATCTTTCGTATCCGCGCCGAACAAAAGAATATTGCCTTTCGTTACACACCGCTTTCCCCTCTGCCTACCCTAGTCCGGGGGGATGAGCAAAAGCTGCGGCAAATTTTAATTAATTTACTCGGAAATGCCGTCAAATTTACCGAAACGGGTGGGGTAGTGTTCAAAGTTGGTTATCACGAGGAGAAAATCCGATTTCAGGTGGAGGACACTGGCATTGGCATCGTACCGGAGAAGTTGACAGAAATCTTTCTGCCGTTCCATCAAGTCGAGAACAGCCGCCACTTGGTTGAAGGCACAGGACTGGGACTGACCATTAGCCAGAAATTAGCGAAGTTGATGGGCAGTACCTTGGAGGTGAAAAGTCAATGGGCTTCCGGCAGTGTTTTTTGGCTCGATTTAGATTTACCTGAAGTATTGGAATCGACCTTAGTCGCCAAGCATCAGGAGCGCAATATTGTTGGCTTCAGAGGGGAAAAGCGCAAAGTTCTAGTAGTAGATGACAAATGGGAAAATCGCTCGTTTTTAGTCAATCTCCTCGAACCTTTAGGCTTTGAAATCGTTGAAGCAACAGACGGTCGTGACTGTCTGAATCAGGCGCTTGAGTTTAAGCCCGATGCGATCTTAATGGACTTGGTGATGCCAGTAATGGACGGATTTGAGGCTACCCGGCAGCTTAGGAAATTAACAGAACTTAAAAATATTGTAATAATTGCCATATCGGCTAGTGTTTTTGATTATAGTCAAGAGCAAAGCCAAGAGTCGGGTTGCGACGAATTTATCCCTAAGCCAGTACAGGCAAAGCATCTTTTAGAACGGCTACGGGTGCATTTGGGACTGGAATGGGTTTATGACGATTGGGGATTAGAGCAAGCCGCCGTAGGGGTTGCTGACCGAGATTTAGAGGGTGTCAAATCTAACGAACACGCATTAAATTCCGAACCCCAAATCCCAGCTCCAAAATTGATTGCTCCACCTCCGGAGGACATTGCTGTCCTATTGGATCTAGCTATGAGAGGCAACATCAGGGGCATAGATGAGCAAGCGGCAAGGCTCGAACAGTTGGACGCTCAATTTGGGCCGTTTGCGTCGGAGCTTCGTCAACTAGCACAAGACTTCCAAATCAAACAAATCCGGGAGTTCCTTGAAACCTTACATTTTGGCTCATGAATGAGTGTGGAAAATTTGACTGGAGGTGTCATCTTAATCGTAGATGACACCCCGACTAATTTAAGAGTGCTGTGCGATTTTTTGACCGATTCGGGTTTTGAAGTCCTGGTGGCAGTTGATGGTGAAAGTGCGATCGCGCAGACCATTTATGCCCAGCCCAATCTCATCCTTTTGGATGTACTCATGCCTGGAATTGACGGGTTTGAAACTTGCCGTCAGTTGAAAGCCAATCCGTCAACCCAAGCTATCCCCGTGATTTTTATGACAGCGCTTGGTGAAACGGTGGATAAGGTGAGAGGTTTTCAAGTTGGGGCAGTAGATTACGTCACCAAGCCAATTCAACCCGAAGAGGTTTTAGCCCGCATCGCGAACCACCTGACGATCCAGAACCTGCAAAATCAACTCCAAGAGCAAAATCTGCGGCTGCAACAGGAAGTCAAGGAGCGCCAGCAGGCGGAGGAGTTAGTGCGGCAGCAGGCTCAGCAGGAACAATTGCTGGGTGAGATTGCGCAACGGATTCGCCGATCGCTGAATTTAGACAAGATTCTCAGCACAACGGTCAGTGAAGTGCGGCAATTTCTGCAAACGGATCGGGTGCTCATTTATCGATTTTTTGACGACTGGAGCGGCGTTGTCGCTGTAGAATCCGTCAGCAACGATGAACTCTCTATACTCAATACCACAATCTCTGACTCCTGCTTTGGAGAAGCCTACGTTGAGCGCTATCAAAAGGGTCGCATCCTGGTCATAGAAGATATCTACGCAGCGGGTTTAGCGCCGTGCCACGTTGATTTTCTCCTCAATATTCAGGTCAGGGCAAATTTGGTGGTTCCCATTATACAAAGAGAACGGTTGTGGGGGCTGCTGATTGCTCATCACTGTTATGAACCACGGCAGTGGCAGCCGTTGGAGGTTGACTTCCTAGAAGCGTTGTCCACCCAAATCGCGATCGCCATCCAACAAGGGCAACTTCATCAACGGCTGCGCCGACAGAACCAAGTGTTAGTAGCTCTGGCTAAGAGCAGAACCGTAAACCACGGCGACTTGAACTCTGCCCTCAAGCAAATCACTGAAGCTGCGACCCAGACTCTGGAGATTTCGCGGGTAGGTGTGTGGTTATACAGCTCTGACCATTCCAAGATTCATTGCCTCGATCTGTTTGAGAGCAGTGCCAACCATCATACCCACGGGATGGAGTTGACAGCAGCAGACTATCCCGCTTACTTCAAAGCCTTGGAACAAGAGCCTACCCTTGCCGTCCCCGCAGCCGACACCAACCCCATCGCCCTTGAATTGCAGCCGTCCTACCCGCAGGGCGGGAGCACGGTTGTGGGTTCCTCCAGCGTGACAGCGAGGCTGGATGCACCGATTCGTATGGCAGTCGGTCAGGTAGTGGGAGTAGTGTGCTACGAACACACTACCTCGTCCCGCTCATGGACACTGGATGAACAAAATTTTGCTGGTTCCTTAGCTGATTTAGTTTCTCTAAGTCTAGAAGCACGCGATCGCCAACGGGCCCAAGAAGCGCTCCGTCTTGCTGAACAGAGATATCACAGTATTGTTGAAAACGCGATCGAGGGTATCTTTCAGACGACTCAATCCGGACGCTTCCTAAGCGCCAACCCAGCACTGCCAAGGATTTTTGGCTACTCCTCGCCGGAAGAACTAATGGCAAGTATCAAAGATATCTCGCGGCAAGTTTATGTTGACCCCAACCGCCGAGGCGAATTCATTGCTGCCATACAAGCGGACAATGCCGTATTTGAGTTTGACTCTCTGGTCTATCGTAAAGACGGCAGTATTATTTGGGTGTCAGAGAATGCTCGTGCGGTTCGTGACTCTACAGGTGCGCTGCTCTATTACGAAGGCACTATCTCTGATATCACAGCCCGTAAAGTGTCGCAGGAAGCACTGCGCTATCAACAGGAACAAACCGACCAACTACTGCTCAATATCTTGCCCCAGCCCATTGCAGAGCGGTTAAAACGTTACCCAAGCATCATTGCCGATACCTTTGATGCGGTCAGCGTTCTGTTTGCTGACATTGTTGGTTTTACTGAGTTCTCGGCTCGAACCTCTCCGGCAGAACTGGTAATAGTTCTCAATCTAATTTTTTCAAAGTTCGACCAGCTAGCTGAGCGGCATGGTTTGGAGAAAATCAAGACGATTGGCGATGCCTATATGGTTGTCGCTGGTTTGCCGACGCCCCGTCCAGATCATGCGATCGCCATCGCCGACATGGCGCTGGATATGCAAGCCGAAATGGTAAAAATAGGCGAACAGACGGGTGAAGCGTTCAAACTCCGGATTGGCATCAACAGTGGTCCAGTAACGGCGGGTGTTATTGGCATCAAAAAGTTTTTCTACGATTTGTGGGGCGATACTGTTAACGTTGCCAGCCGCATGGAATCCCAAGGCGTTGACGGTGCGATACAGGTAACAGCCGCTACCTATGAGCTATTAGGAGATAAGTACCTGTTTGAGGAACGGGGCGTTATCTGTGTCAAGGGCAAGGGGGATATGAGTGCTTATCTGCTCACTGGCAGACAATTTGATGACTCGTTGCTTGCCCGTAAGTAGTCTAGTTGAACCCACAAGTCGTTGTCGTGATACGGCTTAAAGTCGTCCCTGTGTGTGCAATAACAATGCCCACAGATTTGATATCAAGACAGTTATTAAAACCACCAAGAAAACTCCGTCGCCTTGTAGGCGGGGCAGTTCACAGTAATGGAGCTAGCAAGCGAGAGACTCTCACGGCTAACTTGAACCAGAGAGGTTTTCGCTCGTATTCAGATAGATCAACAGCCACAGACGCAGCCAAGTCATCTTGTAACATTTTTTCTACACTCTCAACGAAGCGAAGATCGGCGACAAAGCCCATCACTTCAAAGTTGAGGAAGAACGAGCGATTATCCATGTTGACAGTTCCTACCCCTGCCATGTCTTGATCGATCAGCATGATTTTCTGGTGCATGAACCCATTTTTGTAGCGATACAGCTTGATACCAACTGCCTGCATCTCGGTGTAGTAGGAGAAGGAACACAGATAGACCAACAAGTGATCGGGTCGATTCGGTAGGATAATTCGCACGTCTATACCGCGTACTGCTGCCAGCTTCAAAGCGGATAGGGTTGACTCATCCGGCACAAAGTAAGGGCTGGCAATCCACAGGCGAGTCTGAGCCTGATCGATCGCATTAACGAAAAATAGGTTGCAGGCTAGGAGCTGATCTGCGGGTCCCGTAGGCAGCACAAAGGCAGTTTGGTTAGTTTCCCAATTAGCGTTTACTTGCCAGTTAACTTCGAGAATTTCTCCTGTCGCCCAGTACCAATCTCGCAGAAAGGAGCTTTGCAGACATTGTACAGTTGGACCTTGCATCCTGATATGGGTGTCGCGCCACGGACTCAGATGGGGATTTTTTCCTAAATATTCGTCCCCAATATTCAAACCCCCCACAAAGGCTGTTTCACCATCCACTACCAGAATTTTGCGATGGTTTCGGAAATTAAGCTGGAAACGATTGCCTCTGCCTTTAGTAGTGTTGAAGGCACTGACCTGAATCCTATGTTCTTGTAGAGACTTGATATAGGAGCGCGATAGGTGGTTTGAACCAATTTCATCGTAGAGAAAGTAGATGCGTACTCCTTGCTTGGCTTTGGCAATCAAGGCTGTCTTAAACTCATTACCCGCCTCGTCATCGTTGACGATGTAGGATTGCAGTAAAACATAATTGCTCGCTGAGGCGATCGCTTTCAACATCGCCTCATAGGTTTGCTGACCATCAATCAGCAATTGAGTTGCATTGCCTGAGGTGAAGGGAAGTGCTGTCAAAGCCTCAGCCAGTGGTTGCAGTGGCACTAACTTCTCTGGTGGTTCGACCTTAAATTCAATAATTTCACTATAGGCTTGACGAACAAGGTCATCGTGTTGCGCATAAGCTAAACGCAGGGCTTCAGCATATCCATGAAATTTACTCCTTCCTAGAATCCAATACAAGGGAATGGCTAGCCAGGGAAAGGTGATGAGAGAAATTCCCCAAGCGATCGCTCCTTGGGAAGAACGCACATTCATTACCGCATGGGCAGCATGTACAATCCCTAAGCCATGAACAACAACCGTAGCTGCACTAAAAAGGGCTAGGACATTACTATCTACAAGCATCTTAATTTTTTCTAAGTATTGATATAAGAAAATTCTGCCAGCAGTGGCTTGTGATCGGAGGAAGAAATGTGGTCTAACACTCTAGCACTAGTTTTCTTTTCACTCAGTCCCCGGTAAAAAATATGGTCTAGGGGAGGTGAGAACAGGAAGCGTTTAATTTTCTTGCTTTCATGAGGCGTAAAAGCTACTGACGTTAGCCCCAGCCGATTCACTACTAATTTAAGGATAGCTGCTCTTTTTTGACTCCACGTATTAAAGTCTCCTGAAAATATCAGGGGTCCATGATGTGCAGATAGCGCCAATTCTAACTCGTGCAGTTGGTTTCTGAATTTGTTTAAATCGACAAAATTGATCAGATGACTATTGATAGCTAGAAGAGTTTCGCTTTTGTTGGATAGCGGATACTCAGTGAGCAGGGAAACTTTAGGAGTTTTAACTAAAGGTTCATGATGTTTAGTGAGCATCGCTCTTCTGGTAAGGGGACTGATTTTAGCTGCCGTCAAAACTCCAGAATACGTCTGATGGTGAGCATCTATAAAATTTGGGGCAAAACTCCAACCCATTTCTATTAATCCAATAGCCTGTTTTGCCTCTATTTCCAAACTTACTTCTTGCAAAAATATAATATCGGGTTCGTATTGCTTAAGAATCGTAAAAAAATCTCTCATCCAGGTTCGATCTTGATTTTTCTTGGCAATATTCCAATTCATAATTTTAATCGAATTACTATCTAATTGTCTTTGAAGCACATAGCTTCCATCAAGCGTAGATTCTTGCAGGCGAATGAATCGGTAAGAGGGAATAAATTTTCTTAAAAATAAATTGGTCATGTGTTTCTCAATATCGGACATTTGTGAGATTTTCCTGGACTTTATCTAGGTTAATGCCATTAAACTATCGAGCAAATAATTTATGATAACTCGGATTAGGATGGATTCCTCTACTTCGCCTCAAAAGCCAGATAAAAGTAACTTTGATACTATTCAACAAACGGGCTAATCAACGTTTGGAACAACCCTACACTCATGGTGTATAACCCGCTCTCCTTATAGCTTATAGGTCATGTTTTGGGAGGTTAAAATAGAGATAAGTTATCCAATAAAAGCTTAAATGAAAATTCAATCATCCGTACTGGTTCATCTAGGATTTGGGAAATATGTGCGCTCTGACCAAGTAACAGCCGTAATCCCAATTGAAGAAGAGCGAGGTCCCGGACGACGGACGTTTGTTCATCTACAAGGACAAACTAACCCAGTTGTTGCTTCACGAGCGGAAGATACAATCGTGCGTGATTTAGTACAGGAACCGCGTGAAGTTACTCAAGCTCGTCAGCAGCAAGAAATTTTACAAGATTTACTGGTAGATTTGGGCAACGTCAACTCGACTGTACGTCGCATTAGTCGTGATGAAGGTGGTTTGGATCTCGAACGTTTGGAACGACGTATTCGCCAAGTCATGGAAGCTTAGTAAATAACTTGCTTCTATCATTACCTGTTAGAAGAACGTTGTTTTTGCATCGTCTGTTCCTCAATCGAAAATCCTAAATAATTCTAGGTAGAAAATTTTGTCAAACTCAATAGTAGACAAGCCTAAGCTAGAGTCCCAGGCGCGTGAGCCAAGATTGTGGATGCCCGATCGCGTATTGTTTACACCTGCTGCCTTGGCAGAGCCGTGGGGTCAACAGATTTTGTCTCGCGTAGAGTCTCTTAATTTACCGGTTGAGGAGCTACCTCGAAACCGCTTAACGGGTTTACGGGGTGAGGATGAGCGGGAAACCTACAACAACAGTAAACGTACTCTCGCGGTTGTCACCGCACCGCCCAGTGCTTTCAAACTCAGCCCCATTCCACCGTCGGCAGATTGGCAGTTTCATATTGCAGAAGGTTGTCCAGCACACTGTCAATACTGCTATCTGGCGGGTAGTTTGTCCGGGCCACCCGTCATCCGTGTCTTTGCCAACTTGCCCCAGATATTAGATAATCTGGCGGGGTACGAGCAAGCGGGTAAAATGACAACTTACGAAGTGAGCTGCTACACTGACCCCTTAGGCATCGAGCATCTGACTGGCAGCCTCGATAGGTGCATCCGCCATTTTGGGACGCGAGAAAATGCTCATCTGCGCTGGGTGTCGAAGTTCGATGCAGTAGATGAACTGCTTGACCTACCGCACAATGGTCACACACGCTGCCGGATGAGTGTGAATGCCGCACCTGTTTCCGGTCGGTTTGAGGGAGGTACAGCATCAGTGAGTGCCCGCCTTCAAGCTCTCCGCAAGTTGGCACTCCCTCGCTCAAAAGGCGGTGGAGGTTACCCGGTAGGTTTAGTCATTGCGCCGATTATGCCTATCGACGATTGGACGTTACATTACGATCGCCTTTTTGACCAGATAAGCGTTGCGCTTGATTTTGAGTGTGACCTGACCTTCGAGTTAATCTCCCATCGCTTCACACCAGGGTCGAAGGACGTGCTGCAAACGTGGTATCCTCACACCAAACTGGATATGGATGAGGCGACACGTAGCGTCAAGCGCAACAAGTTCGGTGGCACGAAGTATGTTTACTCTTCTGACACGATGAAGATGCTGCGCCGCTTTTTCGAGGGAGAGATTGCTAAACGCTTTCCATTCGCCCGCGTTCTCTACTGGACGTAGCAGTGCGGCATCCTAGCTGCAAGTAGAGGCGAAGCATGGGTGTAAATCAAGGCACGAATGCTTCGCCCTTCAATCAAGCGCAATATAGCGGTTCTCAAATGAGTTAAGTACAGCCATCTATCTCCTAACTACTGACTCCTGACTCCTGAAAACGCGGTGTATTCCATCCAACTGAGAACCCCTATAAACTCGCTTTACCTTCCAGGAGTGGCATTATTAGTTCTGGTAGTGTTGGGAGCCGTCGTGGTACCAGAACTCGGCGCAGGTGGATTACCAGGTTGGGTCTGTGTGGGAGCCGCGTTAGTAGTGTTGGGAGCCGCCGTAGCACCAGGACTCGGTACTGCCGAAGTACCGGGGTTAGTCCCTGGTTGTCCGGGCAACGGTTGTAGATTACTTGGATTAGTTCCAGGTAATCCTGGTAGTGGCTGCCCTGGATTAGTTCCAGGTAATCCTGGTAGTGGCTGCCCTGGATTCGGCGGCACTTGTGGTTGAGCCGGGTTAAATTGGGTGGCTGGGTTCTGTAGTCCGTAAGGGTCAAACGAGTTGGTGCCAGGAGCAGGTGGGACGCCAGGGACACCCATAGTCGGCGGTAGTGAAGGTGTGGCGTTAGGAATTCCCCCTGACTCGGCGGGTAGGGTGGCTAGTGCAACGCGATCGCCTCCTACTTCCCGCAGCAAATCCAACACCTGCACGACCTGATTGTACGTAGCATTCGTAGAAGCATACAGTGCCATCAATCCATTCGGATTCTGTTGACGATAGTCCCGCAGTTTTTGATAAAACTGATCTTTCGTCGCCACTGGCTGTTGTTCGACGAAAACTTGACCCGCATCAGTGAGGCTAACCACTAAAATGTCTCGTCCCTGCGGCGTCCCAGTACCTGCCTTAGGCAAATCGATATTGATTGCCTGCTGGCGAGAAAAGCCCACAGCCGCCAGGATGAAAAATATCAGAATACAAAAAATGACATCAATTAGGGGAATAATCTCAACCCGAACATCTTCAGCCTGGGTATCTACCCGCAGCCTCATAGGACGAGGTGCTAATGAGGTAGGAGCTGAATCAATTTCTTTGTTAGTCGTCATAAGTTACTGAGCAAGTGCTGCCATATTAGCGATGCAAGTCGCGTCGAGATATTACTGTGTGAATTTTTAGTTTTCCGTGACTTCAGAAACGTCTGGCGTACTTGCCTTCAAGGAATTATGAGTGTCAGTGACCTCACCTTGCAACAAAGCTTGGCGGTAGAGCAACTCCAACTCACTTCCCGCTTTACGGAAAAGTCGAACCTGGTTATACCAAAACGCTTGAAATAGTCGGTAAAAAGCCAGACTGACAATAGCCACAATCATCCCTGTCGCTGTAGTGATCAGCGCTTCCGCGATACCCAGTGTCACCCCAGCGGTTGATTGAGTTCCCAAATCGCTAATGCGAATTGAACCCAAGGAGTCAATTAATCCCAAAACCGTACCCAGCAACCCTAGTAACGGAGCCAGGGCAATTATCGCTTCTAGCAGCTTGTCCCCCCGACGCATCAAAGCTAACTCATCATCAGCCGCTCCCTCTAACGCTAGCCGAAAGACTTCTGGGTCAGGGTTAACAAGTCGTAATGGAGCCGACAAATATCGTCCGATTGGCTGTCGTCGCGCCTCAAAAGCAATCTCTCTTGCCATTTGCCAGTTGTTCGTTGCTGCATCCAGTACGCGATTCACAACTGCTCTTTCCTTGAATAGAACGCTTGCCCAGAACCAGATACGCTCCAAGATTGTGCCTCCAGCGAGGATCGATAAGACCAACAATGGCCACATCGCTGGCCCGCCCTTTTGCATAATTTCCCGAATATCCACAGTTTGCTCTTACCTCCTTGATTGCTACGCACAAATTCTCTTTGTAAAGTGCAAGCCATTCCAATTCTAGGGATTTCGAGCAACTTGCAAACAGGCTGACGTTATTTTCTTGTATGGGTTCATCAGCTAGACTCATATTTTCATAGAACCCCGCTCATGTTGCCCGCCAGATTCTAGCGGTGGGAGGAATGGCGGCTGGGTGTTCATAGTTCATAGAAGAACGCAATGAACCCTAAACGGTGAATTCCACGTAAGCGTAAGCGTGGGAGAAACTTAACTGAAACGCTTCAATAACCTTGCCTCTCAAACTACCCTTCCGTTTGGGGAGCAATCAGCGTTCTCCCCAGGTTTCGCCCATTTGATAGAGTTTGGCAAGAAGTCGAGTGGCTATCATCAGGGTGTTGGTTGGTGCTGATTGAAGGCATTACGGTACTGTTCTAAGGCAAGAAAACGCGCTATTGAACTAGAGCGGGAGGAAACAAGTCTTCTGTAGGCAAAGCAACAATCTTACCCGCTCTAGAAGCTTAAACGGGTCGATTACTAGCCAAAAAGAGGAGGGTTATCCACACCGGAAATTGCTAGAGGAATTTGGCATTATTAATAGTAACTGGAGGCTACATACATGAACAATTTTTCTATTCAATCAATTTACACCTGGTATCGCAACACCATCCGTAATCCTAAGTACCGCTGGTGGATGATTTTAGGAACGCTCCTTTACATTGTTAGTCCATTTGATATCGCTCCAGACTTTCTCCCTGTGATTGGGCAATTGGATGATGTTGTAATTTTGACATTGCTAGTTTCGGAAGTTTCTCAGTTGCTAATCGATAAAGCAAAAGCTCGCAAAGGGGAAAATGTTGTTTCTGAAACTGGGGACACGGCGGCAAAGACTGTAGATGTTGATTCTGTGTCAGTTCAGTAACTATTTTGCCCACAGAAAGCAATAATTAAATCCCTCGCTGGAGTCTGAGTCTGAGTTACGCAAGACAACTGAAGCGGGGGGATTTTTTATGGAACAAATTAGTCGCTGTTTGACTCTGATTTTTCTATTAATTTAAATTATTGTTCTCTCCACTATTATCTAATTTCGGTGGTAAGACACTTATAGAGTTGGACATCCTCCGCCAGTGCCTACGGCTCAGGGGGCTTTCTCGGCGGTTTTTGGTAAAATTTAACGAGAAAAGAAAAAAGAGAAGAACGAGGTTACTGTGGAAGCTACGGTGAACTGCGCCGAAGCCTGCGTCAACGGCTGCATTTTAGGGGATAAATGTCCCAATAAAGAATATTCAACAGAAGCCGCGAAGTTTCTTCAGGAGACTTCGCTGGACAGAATGCATGAGATTGCGGAGGAAGCCAGAAGAAAGAAGCTCATGCAGCCTCCACAATGGGTCATTCCTGACTTTCCTGAGTAGCAAGCAAGAGTAGCTTGCCAAGCGCTACGGCAAGCGGCAGTTCGCACTTTTGGTGATGGGGACGTTAGCGGTTTGCTCACCAGAAAGCTAAAGCAAGACATCAAGAGAAAAGGTGCGATCGCTTTTTCCCTGCTACTTTCTCTCGCCTTAACCCAAAAGCACCCCAGCTATGCGACGCTGAGAGAATACAGATAAATACCTGATATTCTTGCTACTCCAAGTCAGCTCACCCTTTATGCAAACTCTTTCGACCCCGGAAACTGCACCCACCCAACCAACATTTGACACTACAATTCGTCGGCGCAAAACCCGTCCCGTCAAAGTTGGCAGCATCACGATTGGTGGCAACTATCCAGTGGTGGTGCAGTCGATGATTAATGAGGACACATTAGATATCGATGGTTCTGTTGCCGCGATTCGCCGCTTGCATGAAATCGGCTGCGAGATTGTCCGCGTAACCGTGCCGAGTATGGCTCATGCTAAAGCATTGGCAGAAATTAAGCAGAAATTACACGAGACTTATCAACCCGTGCCGTTAGTGGCTGATGTCCATCATAATGGGATGAAAATTGCTCTGGAAGTTGCCAAGCACGTTGATAAAGTGCGGATTAATCCAGGGTTGTACGTATTTGAGAAGCCGAAAGCTGACCGAAGCGAATACACTGAAGCTGAATTTGACGAAATTGGGGAAAAAATCCGCGAAACCCTAGAACCTTTAGTCGTTTCTCTGCGCGATCAAGGGAAGGCAATGCGCATTGGCGTCAATCACGGTTCCCTTGCGGAACGGATGCTCTTTAGCTATGGCGATACCCCAGAAGGAATGGTGGAATCTGCCCTAGAATTTATCCGCATCTGTGAATCCCTCGATTTCCGCAACATAGTGATTTCGATGAAGGCGTCACGAGTCCCCGTGATGCTAGCCGCCTATCGCCTGATGGCAAAACGCATGGATGAAGTGGGGATGGATTACCCCTTACATTTAGGTGTCACGGAAGCCGGAGATGGGGAGTACGGACGAATTAAGTCTACTGCTGGCATTGCCCCCTTGCTAGCCGATGGCATCGGTGACACCATCCGCGTCTCCTTAACTGAGGCACCGGAAAAAGAAATTCCCGTCTGCTACAGCATTCTGCAAGCACTGGGACTGCGGAAGACGATGGTGGAGTATGTAGCCTGTCCCTCCTGCGGTCGTACTTTGTTTAATTTAGAAGAGGTGCTGCATAAAGTTCGGGAAGCAACTAAACACCTTACAGGTTTAGATATTGCCGTTATGGGCTGCATTGTCAATGGGCCTGGTGAAATGGCAGATGCTGATTATGGTTATGTAGGGAAGCAAGCTGGTTTCATCTCCCTGTATCGCGGTCGAGAAGAAATCAAAAAAGTCCCAGAATCTCAAGGCGTTGAAGAATTGATTAATTTAATTAAAGCCGATGGTCGCTGGGTCGAGCCTTAAGTAGCTGAGAAGATTGTTTAGCGATCGCTAAAGTTCTTGTCATAGCCCATCCCTCCTACCCTGACGGGGTGACAACCCCGTCAGCATCGACTCCCCAATCCCTCATGAGTGAGGGTGGAGCCAGAAAAGCATCTGTAGCAAGCCTCAACTTGGTATCCGTCCCATCCATAACCGGACAGGACAATCCAAGCTCTAACGACCCATATTCCGCTTTAGCTGCTCTAACTCATCGTCCATTTCCCAACGCCTAAACTTCTCCTCTAGGGTGTCCGCCCCACTGTGGATGTTGCGGCTGCTACTCTGGTTCCAACCAGAAGTCTCCGAGCGTTGTTGAGCCTGAGAGCTTTGAGCCTGAGAGCTAGCACGGGTAGCTTGTACCTCTGTCGCTTTTGTTCGCACTTCCTGCCGACGCACTTGAATCTGACGCTGTAGTTCCTGAGCTTTTGTTATTCGCTCTTTTAGCCCTACCATCTGTCCCCAGCGCTGGTTACCTTGACGTAACAAAGCTGCCTCTCGCTCCTGGGCAGCTTGAGCTAAATCCTGTCTTCCAGCAGACTTTGCCTTACCAATTCGCTCATGCCAGCGCTGAATGTCTTGCGCCATAGAAAGAATCTCGTCCTGCAAACTTTTTTGCTCTCGCTGTAAGTCAGCGATTAGCCGCAGCGTGTCTTCTTCTTGCTCCTGAAGCTGTTCCTCTAGTGCCTGTAACTCTAGATGGGGATTATTGCGTATAAATTCCTCTAGGCGGTTTTCCAAAAACCGATTGAGATCATCAATTAAGCCCACTGATGGCACTCCTAAGCTCAGGTATGTCCAACTATGTTAAATGATATGTGCGGCTAGCGCTAAGGCTTCTTCGCGAGTCGAGATTTTACCCTCAGCTTGGGCTAGCTGAATTTCCAGAAGGAGTTTACCAATCTGCTGTCCGGGGGGGATATTTAGCGATCGCATCAAGTCATTCCCTGTAATTAGCGCTTTGGGATGGGCAACCCGATCTTCTGGATTAAGATAGCGGTTCATTAGGGGGGCTACGGCATCTACCGACATTCCCTTCGCTACAGCCAAAACTGCCAAAGCTGGGAAAATTGACCCAACATCCTGAAAGAAAAAATACTGCTCCCTTATAGGCGTCTGGAACCTTGAATAAGACAGCAGCACAGGTAAGTGTTTCAGGGCAGTCACCGCTACCCGAATCTCAGCACGAGAGTACTTTAAACGCAATAATTGTTCCTCTGCCGCTTCTGGCACAGATGGCAGCAAGCTGGCTAGTTTTGCCAGACTGAGCAACGAAGCTGACTTACCGCCAATAGGCGATCGCCATTCTACTCCCAGCTCATGCCAAGTTTCTTCTAGCAAGACGGCTGCATTATCAATCGCTGCAACTTGTGCTAAACCTTGAGCCGTCGCCTTGGGAAACCACGTTTGTAGTAAATTATCCTTCCAGGTAGCTGTGAGCCAGGGCGTGCCTTGAGACGACTTGAGGAGATAACCTAACTCTACCTGCACCCGTTCTGTTGCAACTTGCCCCAGCAAGGGAGCTAGCTGGCGAATTGCTGACAGAGTTGTTGGTTCAATGGTAAAACCTAGCTGGGCAGCTTGTCGGTAAGCTCGCAGTAACCGCAAGGGGTCATCTTCTAGATTGGCAGCTTTTACCATCCGGATGACACCTGCCTGCAAGTCGGCAATGCCGTGGAGTGGATCGATGAATTCGCCTGTGTGGGGATTATAGGCGATCGCATTTACGGTAAAGTCTCGCCTGCGCAAGTCAGTCTCTAAGCGATCGCCTTCTTGTTGAGCCAGATCGACTGTTGCCTCATCGAACACAACTCTGGCAATCTGTCGTTGAGCATCCAGCACCACAAACCCAGCTTTGTAGTACTTCGCTAACTTTCGCGCTGTCTGCACGGCGTCAATGGGTAAAACAAAGTCCAAATCCAGGTACTCAGAACGTCTTCCCAACAAGGCATCGCGAACAGCTCCACCCACCAAGCAAGCCTGTGGTGGCAGCCATTCCAGACTAAAAGGCCAAGTTTGAGGAGAGAGAGCTGAGGAGGCGATGTCTAGGTTTTGCCAGTGCATCTTGTGGCAGAGGAGGCAGGGAAGCTAAGAGTTTACCAAGCCTATAGGTGGTCGATAAGCATGATCATGACCTCACTAGCTTAATCATTGCTGCCAAGGTATACAAAAATCAACCCAAATGCGGGTCAACAAACGTCTTGCCTAAGCTAGAGTGACAGGAAAGACTTGGAGTTCGTGCAATGTGTATTTGCGTCAACTGCCACTACGTAGACCGCTGTACAACTTATCATGCTGTAGAAATCCAGCATGAGGTGCCTCACCTGACGGAAACCCCTAATTTTGAGGCAACTGAACCGACGATTAATGTCAATATCCGTCCCCATCAAGATTACGTGGAGATGGAGTGGGATGTGGTCGGTTGTCTGAGCTTTAAGCAAGAAACGGGAAAATGGGCGAAACTACGTCCGGGTGAGCTAGTACCCACTTAAGTGTTAGCGCCAAAGCGACAGCCCAAAGCTACTTTGTTGACACGATTCCCAGAATCGCGCCAAGATTAAATAGGTGATGAATTTTTGTAAAGGCTGTGCTGGATGTCTTTTGAGCTTCTATCACTGGAGACGATCCAGGAAATTGCAAGGCAATATGGCTATTGGGCTGTTTTTTTGGGAATTGCCCTGGAAAGCTTGGGGATTCCCATACCTGGGGAAACAATTACCATTGTGGGCGGTTTCCTGGCAGGCAGTGGCGAACTAAATTATTGGCTGGTATTGAGTAGTGCGATCGCAGGTGCCGTGTTAGGTGGTACTTGTGGTTACTGGATTGGTAGGGTAGGCGGCTGGGATTTGTTGGTACGGGTGGGGGGCTTCTTTCGCATAAAAGAAGAGCAACTTACGGAAACTAAACGGCAATTTAGTGAAAATGCAGGCAGAGCTGTATTTTTCGGACGATTCGTAGCATTCCTCAGGATTTTAGCCAGCCCGATGGCAGGAATCGCCGAAATGCCGTTCCCGCAATTTATGTTATTCAATTTTGCGGGGGGTGCCGTTTGGGCTTCTGTAATGGTGACTTTATCGTTCTTTATGGGACGCCTTGTGCCATTGGAACAATTAATCTCCTGGATGGCTAAATTGGGAATTGTCGCTCTCCTTATCGTGATTGCCGCGATTTTTCTTCCCAAGTGGTTGGAGTCTCGGAAGCTGAAGCAGTCTTCTATCACAGAGCAGCCGCCAACAGACATATAAGATAAATTTTTGGCGTCAACTTAAGATTGGCTTGGCGGTTGAAACCGCAGCTACACAAACGAAACCCGCCTAAGCGGGTTTCATAACACTTGATTTTTCGTTAGTCCGCACAGGGGGACTTGGTTTGTCTAGCCGCCTTAGCAAAACAAGAGGCGATCGCGTCTATTTCATTGGCTTCTTGTCTTAACTTGACACCATGAAGGTAAACCCGCCCCTACTAGGCGATTAACTTTGCCAACGGACTTAATATCAGCCCTTAATTTGACCGCTTGTAGCCAGTACCCGCGCACTCACGCCGAAGACACGTAACAAGCCCTCCGAATCGGCATGATTATAACTACCGATACCTTCCATAGAGGCGTTTTCCTCTGAATATAGGGAATGAGTCGTATTACTTGCCGAGACAAAGGAAATATTCCCTTTGTAAAGGGACACTGTGATCGTTCCGGTCGCTAGTTCTGCCGTGCGTTGAATGGCTTGGAGTGCCATCTGAGTAGCCAGGTCAAACCAATAACCCTGATAGATCTGCTTGGCAATCAATAACGATAGCTGGTCAAAGAACTCACGAGCACGGCGATCCAAAATTAGTTGCAGCAACAATCCATAACAAGTACCCAGTATCTCTACACCAGGGCTTTCATAAACACCTCGTGACTTAATCCCCACAAAGCGATTTTCTACTAGATGAGTGCCGATGCCGATACCATGCTTGCCGCCGATGGCATTGGCTTGAACAATTGCCTCGACTAAGCTTACAGAATTGCCATTGAGTGAAACCGGGCATCCCTGCTCAAAGTGTACGGCGAACTCCTCCGATTCGTCTGGGGCATCGGTAGGATAACAACCCATAATCGGCTTAACAAAATGAGCAGGCGTGGTTAGCTCTTCCAGAAGTCCCGATTCGTGGGTTAGACCCAGCAGATTTGCATCAGTGGAGTAGGGTTTATCTTTCGTCGCCGAGACAGAAAGTCCCTTTTCTTGACAAAAGTCAATCATTTCACTGCGACCGGGGAAACGCGCTAGAAATTCCTCATCCCGCCACGGAGCATACACCTCAAACTCTGGAGCGAGCATATTGGTAATGAGTTGAAAACGGACTTGATCGTTGCCGCGTCCTGTTGCTCCGTGGCTGAAGATGGTCAGCCCCTTCTTTTGCATCTCCTGGATCATGAGTTTCGCCAGGACACATCTGGCGATGCCTGTTGTATTCCAGTAGCGTCCCTCATAGCAGGCTTGAGATTGAATTACGCTAAGACCAGCTTCTGCGATCACTTCTCGTGCAGGTAACAAGACAAAATCTTCTGCTCCAGCCAAGAGCATTCGCTCTTTGATTGCTTCCGTATCATCTTCGTCAGGTTGCCCTAGGTCGGCTGTAAAAC
>JALYGX010000617.1 GCA_030776905.1 Cyanobacteriota bacterium
GGTTTGCCGAAATTCCTGATGAGTTACAACTCGGAAACGATGTTCGCCTCTCGTTTCCCGAACTGATAGGACTTGAAGAAACTCTCCTGAATATCCTAGAAGGAAAGCAAATTAGTTTCGAGCTAAAGGGTATTGCACGCTCATTAGAACTAAACTCTCCTTTATATATTGATTTATATATCAGCGACTACTCAGACGGAGAAGATTGTAGAAATACGTTACTGATATTATTGGAAGATGTCACAGAAAGAATGGTTTTACAGCAAACTTTAGTCCAACAATCTAATGAAGTTCGCTTTTTATTGAGTTCATTAACAAGCTCAAAAAATTATATTGATAAAGTTATTGACTCAATGGCTGATGTGTTGTTAGTAACAACAACTACAGGTGTGATAAAAACAGTTAATCAATATTGCCAAGATTTATTTGGATATAGTCAGGAGGAATTAATAAACCAGTCCATTTCAAAGTTAATTATTGATGAAAAGTTTTTAAGCAAAATTACTAACCTATCTTCGCCGGATAATTTATTGAAAGATGTAGAAGTCCTATGCCAAAGTAAAACAGGTGAAGAAATTCCTGTCGCCTTTTCCTGCTCAATTATTCAGACGGAAATAGAGGGATTACAAAATTTCGTTTATATTGGTCGAGATATTAGGGAACGTAAGCGTTTAGAAGCTAAAATGATTAAGGCACTGGAACGTGAAATAGAACTTAGAGAACTAAAATCTAACTTTGTTTCGATGGCAAGCCATGAGTTCCGTACTCCCCTGACCGCCATTTTTTCGTCTACCGAATTATTGGAACAGTACGGTCATAAATGGTCTGAAGATAAAAAGCTTAAGCACTATCAACGGATTGAATTAGCTGTAAAACGGATGACGGCACTCTTAGATGATGTGTTGCTCTACAGTAAAGCAGAAGCCGGAAAGCTGGAGTTCGATCCAAAACCCTTAGTGCTGAAAAACTTTTGCAGAGATTTGGTTGAAGAAATACAAATCGGTATCGGTAAAGAGCGCACTATTACATTTGTGTATTCAGAACCCTGCAACACAGCCTGCTTGGATGAAAAAATCCTGCGGCAAATTTTGACTAATTTACTGACAAATGCCATTAAGTATTCTCCCTCAGATACTACTGTCCACTTTGACTGCTACTGTGAGGGGGAAGAGGTAATTTTTGTAATTAAAGATGAAGGAATTGGCATTCCCGCTGAAGACCAAGCTCGACTATTTGAGTCATTCCATCGAGCTAAAAATGTGGGTAATATTCCTGGGACTGGATTGGGTTTAGCAATTGTGCAGAAATCTGTAGAATTACACGGTGGCAGGATTATGTTTACCAGTAAAGTTGGGGTTGGCACAACTGTTAAAGTCACCTTACCGTTAGATAACAGTCGGAAAACTGCTTAAGGCTTAAGGCACAACCGCCTGTTGTGTGCCTTCGCTAAACTAGGAATCTATGGCTTGTGGTATCCGAACTCTACCCGCAGAGGTAGTGAATTTAATTGCTGCTGGTGAGGTAATTGACTCTTTAGCGGCAGTTGTGCGAGAGCTGGTGGAAAATGCTCTTGACGCTGGTGCAACGCGGATAGCGGTTTGTGTGTGGGGCGAGCAGTGGCGGGTACGAGTGGCAGATAATGGTCATGGTATGGCGTGGCACGATTTGCAGCAAGCCGCATCTGCCCATAGCACGAGCAAAATCCGCAGTAGTAATGACTTGTGGAAAATTACTAGCTTGGGATTTCGCGGAGAAGCCTTACATAGTTTAGCGGCGCTGGCAGATTTGGAGATTTTGAGCCGACTGGCGGGAACGGTGGAAGGGTGGCGAGTGGCTTATAATTCCCAAGGTGAAGTGGTGCAAACCTCAGCGGTTGCGATCGCTCCCGGTACAGTCGTTACTGTCGCTAATTTATTTGGAACTTGGTCGTTACGACGGCAAGGATTACCGTCAGCAGCACAACAACTGCGTGCGCTACAAGCGATGATTCAGCACATCGCCCTTTGCCATCCCCAAGTTACCTGGCAAGTGCAACAAAATGAGCGTCCCTGGTTTACCATCAGTCCCGGCAATACGGCGCAGCATATTTTACCTCAAATCCTCAAGCAAGTACGCCAGACTGACTTACAGCATCTGACGCTGGAAGTCCCAACACCTACGGTGAGTGGGGGAGAAGAAGACACGGGGACACGGGGACACCCGGACACGGGGAATTCTGAACGACTCTGGGCATCTTTCCCTACCCCTTCGTCTAAAATTCAGTTAGTTTTGGGACTCCCCGATCGCTGTCATCGACAACGCCCAGATTGGGTAAAAGTGGCAACTAATCGCCGCTTGGTGCGATCGCCTGAGTTGGAACAGACGATCTTAGCCGCATTATCGCGAACTTGTCCGCGCGATCGCTATCCAATTTGTTTCCTCCACCTCCAGATTTGCCCCAGCCAAATCGACTGGAATCGCAATCCCGCCAAGGCAGAAATATACTTGCACTCCCTCTCCTACTGGCAAGAGCAAGTTACCCAAGCCATTCAGCAAGCTTTACGGATTAGTCCCACCAATCTGCCAGAGGCGATGCACTCGCAACGGGTGGAAAAGTTGCTCAAGGTGTCGGAAGAAAAAGGTTCTTACAACGTCAGTCGCTCAATTCAACTAGCACCGGAGGGCGAAGAGCATAGCAAAAAAGCCCAAGAAATCGGACTGATCGAACTGCGGGCAGTTGCTCAGGTTCACAATCGGTATATCCTAGCGGAGCATCCGACAGGGATGTGGTTAGTAGAGCAGCACATTGCCCACGAACGGGTTTTGTACGAGCAATTATGCGATCGCTGGCAGCTAGTCCCCTTAGAACCCCCAGCGATTCTCAACTATCTAACACCCGCTCAAGTCGAACAACTTCAGCGTTTAGGCTTGGATGTGGAATCCTTTGGGGAGCAACTATGGGCAATACGCAGCGCCCCAGAACTTTTGACAAAACGCAACGATTGTAGAGATGCCCTGCGAGAACTGAGTTTAGGAGGGGATTTGCAAACGGCTCAGGTAGCAACGGCTTGCCGCAGTGCCATTCGCAATGGTACACCTCTAAGCTTGCCAGAAATGCAGATTTTATTAGACCAATGGAAAAGCACTCGCAATCCTCGCACCTGTCCCCACGGACGCCCGATTTATTTATCGTTAGAAGAGTCAGCCCTTGCCCGTTTCTTCCGCCGACACTGGGTAATTGGTAAGAGTCATGGAATTTAATTTTATAGAAGTGACTCAGCCGCTAGCCATATGAAGCAGAAATTGACGTTTTTTTTATTGCTGCGACGAACGGTTGCCGTTTATTTAGAAGATATTGAAACCCCAGCCGGTAGAGCCGTTAATTTGTTCATTTTAGGACTCATTCTGCTGTCTTCTGCGATTTTTGTAGCACAAACCTACCCGCTCCCGGATTCAATTCGTAATATTGTTGATACTATTGATAGGCTGATCGGATTAATTTTTGTTACTGAGTACCTAACCCGTCTTTTGTGTGCTGAGAACAAAATAAAATTCTTTTTTAGTCCATTTTCTCTACTTGATTTAATCGCTATCTTGCCTTTCGTGTTAAGGCTAACCAACATCCAGTATATCCGGATGTTCAGATGGTTCCGACTTTTGCGATTAATTCGGTTTATAGAGTTAAAAGTTTATTTTTTACGCATAAGCTCTGAAGATGGGGCAATTTTTGCACGAATATTATTTACGCTATTTACGATTGTTTTTATTTATTCGGGCTTGATTTATCAAGTTGAGCATCCAGTCAATGGTGAGGCTTTTGAAACTTTTTTAGATGCCTTCTATTTTTCTGTTGTTACGATGACAACTGTTGGGTTCGGTGATGTTACTCCGGTTTCAGAGGTCGGTCGATTACTAACAGTGTTGATGATTTTGACAGGGATTGCTCTAATTCCTTGGCAGTTGGGAGATTTAATTAAGCAGTTACTGAAAACAGCGAACCAGGTAGAGAAAGTTTGTTCGGGTTGTGGTTTGCCATTCCATGATAGAGATGCTCAGTTCTGCAAAGTCTGCGGCACTAAATTAAACAAAGTTTAAATTTAAAAGACAATGGTCAGTTTAGCCAAACTATTACCCCAAGATGTCGATTTAGTTTTGTTGCAGGAAGTCACATAAAAATGGTTGATGGCACTGGAATCAAAGGTGTCTCGATTATAAGCCGTGCTACTGGGGTCAATATCGGCTAGGATCATCTGCCGCTTTTTGTGGAACTGCGCTTATAAGTTGTTGAAAAGAAACGAAGATATTGCAGCGTTCAATGCTAATCATTAACATTCGGGAGATTTGGAAAATAGAGCATTGAGACTCTGAATAATTAAGGGAGTGGCACTGATAATTATCAGTCCCGAAACTAATAAGCTAATTACACCATCTGCCCATAACCAGTGCAGTGCCCAAACCGCGATCGCTGCCAAGATAACACCGATGGAACTCGCGGCATCCGCAAGGACGTGTAGAAATGCCCCTCTCAGGTTAAGGTCATGATGACTGTCTTTGTGCAACAGGAAAATATTGACGCTATTAACGCCAAATCCCACGCTAGCTGTTGCCAACATGGGCAAACTTAAAATTTCAACGGGAGGCGACTGTAGCCGCTCAATCGCTTCCCAGCCAATCCAGAATGCGATCGCGACCAGTCCCAAACCATTGACTAGCGCTGCCAGTACTTCAATTCGACCATTCCCTGAGGGTACATCACTAGAACGCCGTCTCTGAGCTATCCAAGTGGCTAGCAGCGCCAGAATCAAGGCTAAACAATCCGATGCCAAGTGACCTGAATCTGCCAACAATGCCAGACTGTGACTAAACAGCCCCACTCCTAGCTCGGCTAGAGAAAAGCTAAAAATTAGAATTAAAGCCGTAACGAGTAACCTCACCTTACTCGGTGTCCCAGCTAGCTGACTGCCGTGGGTTGTGTGATGAACGCAGGAGACAGAGTGTTGATGCATTGACATTTAGAACAGAGCAGTGGAACAAACGAGCAAAATTGAATTCAAGAGCAACTTTAACACTCTGTTATGACTTGGCAGGTTGTCGGAATGTTTCATTGGTTTAAAATGAAATACCTTACGGCTCAGAGGGATTTCTCACTCGCGTCTGTTAAAAAGCAGAACAATACTGCCCAAGACATTTTGAGCATCTTCTATACC
>JALYGX010000618.1 GCA_030776905.1 Cyanobacteriota bacterium
TTAAGTGATTGGTTTAGCTGCACAGCCACATAAGCAATCCGGTCATCCCAAGCCTCTGGAGGCACTTCGAGAACCTTGGCATCTGGCAAAACTGGACGACACTCTAACTTTCCTATCAACTGCCCAAACCGTTCTACATTTACATCCGCTACATCCAGAAATTTCTGCATTAATGGCTTTTTACTATCACTGGTTTCCCAATCTGTTTCAAATCCCATGCACCGGCAGTAAAAGTCCATTGCATACATTGCCAAGGTGTTGAGATAAACTTGTTTGGCTTTCTGAAGTTGGGTGTGTTGTTTGCGATACTGTTCGGCAAGTGAATGTGCTTCAAAAGATAGTGGTATTGTAAAGGTCAAAGGTTTAGCGGTCTGATTCATTGTTCATCCTTGTGTCTACACAATCAAAGCAGTACTATAAGTACTTCTGGAAATAAGGCATCAATTTACGCAATTGACGGTTGAAAAAACTATAGAGCGTCTGGATTGAAATATCGTTCAATTCAGTAGAGATTTCTTCCCAAGTTTTTTCTTCTACAAATCTGGCTATAGCTATATATTGAAAGCTTGCCTGAGGATGACCTCGTATATGCTCATTTTTCAAAAGATTCTCAGGGTCATCTTCGAGGAATCGTCCAAGCAATTGGGAGTCGCTCATCGTTTGTTCTTCTGAAATTAAACTGTATTCTAGTTCACTTAAGGAAATTACTCTTTCGTTTAGGGTTGACTGCGGAACATTAGTTATGCCCTGGTTAAGGTATCTTCTGACTACATCGCGGAACCGCATACCTAGCAGATAATTAACCCACGCCATCACTGGATGAGCGGGATTGTAATTGTCAATCTTTTGGCAAATCTCAAGCAAAGTTTTTTGCATTGCTTCGTTATAAAGGTCTTCATAAAGACTGGACGGCCAGGACCCTCTTTGGGGATGGCTAAGGCGGTCAGACTGCAAAATTTTATTGACCAGTCTATTTAAGAGTAGTTGTCTTTGAGGACTCAGAGGTGGCTGCTGTTTAGCTTCTATCGCTAGCTGTTGAAGTCGCTCATCAAAATCACCACCGGACGGTGTTCTCGCTAGGCACTCATCCTCCATTTCAATCTCCTTATTTCTCCTTCAATCGTGAAGTGCCTTTATCAACGAATCAATTCACGAGATTGTTGCCTAATTTGTCCTTCGGCAGCGGCGTACTGCAAGGTGGCAAAAACTTTCACCTCTTCCACTGCCGGCTTTGCTTTTAAAAGACACCGCAGTTGGTTTTCGGCTTCAATGCTCAGATAACCCGTGTTGAGAGTCTGTTGAACGATTTCGCAAATGCTAGTCATGCTAATCACCTGTAGTACCCTGATTTTCGGTTTTGTCAACTAATGAGCATAGGCACCTCCAGCTCTTGAACCTGTTGCGGAGGTAACCTCTACCTGTTGTTCTGGCTAGGTGCTAAAACTTTATGCAAAACACTAGTTAAGTAACAAAACTTTGCAATCAACCGCCAAGCGAGAAAAAATAATCAGATTTGCGTAAAACCTTTTGGCTTCCGGCGACAGACTATTGTTTCCGTTTCTCTGTCACAGCTCCAGAAGATGGCTAGCGGGACTTAGACACCTCGTTATTGTCTTGCACAACGCCTAATACCAAAACTTCCCACATAAAATCAGCAACTTGACGAGGGGGAAAGTTAGTTACGGCTATAATTAGCCTATTAAAAATTAATTGTTATTTGATTCCTAATATCTAGGAAGGATTAATTTTTAACTCTTGATTTTTAATTTTGAGTATCTTTCAGTTTTGCTTTGTTTTTTTAAGCATTGGCTAACTGTTTAGCACTTCAAATTCCTTATTTTCCTGATAGCTTAACTAGACCAATACCACCATAGTAGAGACCGAGTACAGCACCCGCTAGTAAGCTTTGGGTTAGGGGGTCAGTGGAAGGTGTAAGCACTGCGCCCAACACAGTTGCACCGATTATTACTAGACGCCAACCTGAAAGCATTTGCTGAGACGAAACAATTCCCAAATAACCCAGTAAAAGCTGAATAATTGGGATTTGAAATGCCAAGCCAGTGCTGAACATCAGTAACAGGACAAATTCAAAATACTTGTCAATCGACCACAACTGCTCGACAACATCTGCCCCGTAACTAATGAAGAAGTTTAGGGCAGCAGGAACCAGAGCACTATAGGCAAATGCCAAGCCAACGAAAAACAGAACGCTTGAACCCAAGACTACTGGTGCAACCAAGCGGCGTTCGCGGCGAGTCAATCCTGGTAGAACGAACTGGATAATTTGGTAAAGAATAAAGGGGCTGGCAATCAATATGCCACTGTACCCAGCAACTTTAATGGAGACAAAAAAGTATTCCCCAGGAGCCAGTTGCAGAAACTTAACACCTTGAGCTGGGACTTCCAGCAACTGCACAATTGGCTTAACAACAACGAAACAGCCAGCTACTGCGATGACTACCGCAATCAGTGCGTAGAAAATTCGCTGCCGCAACTCCTCTAAGTGGTCGAACAGTGACATCTCGACATCATCGGGCAATTCATCGAAGTCTTCGTTTTCCAGGGCGTCTGAACTGGGTTGGGTTGCAGTCTCTACATCAGAAGGCGTCATCGGTTTGAGTAGGTCAGGGCACGCTAACTATTGTATCTACCGTTGTCTCTACCGAGCGATCGCACACCAGTCGCCTGGGATTTAGCGTTTAACTAAGCTATTTTCCCAGTTTGGCGTTTTCAACAAGTGCAGCAGTCTTCACTACCGCGATACTACGGGTTCAGAAGTCGAATACTTCCCCAACATTTGCGCAATATCGGGATTGTACAGCCTGAGATAATTCCAATAATTACTAAAAACTGCCTCTACATAACCCTTGGTTTCAGCAAAGGGAATTACTTCGATAAAAGCATCGGGGTCGCCTAAACCGTATTTGGCGAGCCAGTCTGACACATTGCCAGGACCAGCATTGTAACTGGCAACAGCCAACATCGAGTTGTTGTTGTACTCCTGGTGGGTGTAGTCCAGAAACCAAGTACCGAGTTTGACGTTGTCGTCGGGATTTTCTAGGTTGTATTTCTTGAGCTGGATTTTCTCGGCAATCCAACTACCCGTGTCTGGCATCACCTGCATTAAACCCGTGGCACCTGCAACAGAACGGATTTTTGGTTCAAACCGCGACTCCTGCCGAATCAAAGCGGTTACGAGTAAAGGATTGAGCTGCCGCTGTTGCGACCAGCTAATAATTGGCTGCATATACGGTAAGGGGAACAAAGCGTGCCAGTAACCTGGTTCGCTGCGGAGTGCTTGCCATTGCGATCGCTCTTGGGGTGTTTCTCGTAGCCCCAAGTCCCAAACTTGATTGATGCCTTCCAGATGATCGCCTACCCCCAACCGCATCAAACCATCGGTAAATTGTTCGGCAACGCTGGGCTGTTGGCGGTTTTGTAACTCAATTTGCCATAGTGCCCAGGCATCGAGATTTTGACCGAGTCGATAGAGTTCTTTTAACGTGGCAGAACCTGCGGGTGGTATGGCTCGCACTTGCGGCGGTGTAACCTGTGGCATCAAGTTCCGCACGGTTGTAAAGTCTCCAACATCCCAGCCCAACAATCGAGCTGCCCGCCATGCATAGTAAGACTCTGGATACTTAGCGAGTACGTGCTCAAATGCCGCTGTTGCCTCTTTCTGACGCCCAAGCTGAACCGCCCATCTCCCGACCCAAAACGCGGCTTCTGGAGCCACATCACTATCGGGGTTGTTGGTGGTAATCGGTTGTGCCCATTGCCATGCTTCTTGGAATTTCCCGTCACGAGCCTTTTGTTCAGCTACCTTCCACCGATACTCAGCCGTTGCATCAGCATTGGGATATTGGGTTAGGACGGATTGACGGGCTTGGGTGGCTGAGGTTTCGCTTCCTAAGGCTTCCAGGATTTGGGCTTTCGCCAATAATGCCTCAGCCGCTTCATCGGGGAATTTGCTAATGACTAGATCGAGATAAGCGATCGCGTCTTGTGACAGGGAAAGACCAGCTAGACGCCTTAGACCCAGTCCAGTTTCCTTCGCATTCGGAAATTCCTTAAGAAGCTGTTGATAAGCGGCGATGGCTTCTGCCCTTTTGTCCCCTAGTTGATAGCCTCGACCTGCCCGATAGGCGTTGCGAGGGGTTCGGGGTGAGTTGGCGTAGGCTTTACCGGCTTTGCCATACTCTTGAGTTTCCCAATAGCCAAAAGCGATCACTTGCCAGTCTTCTGGCTTCAACTGGGAAGCGTATTTGTCAACCAGAATGTCTCGAATTGCGCCCGTTTCTCGCGAAACTGGGTTATGTTTCGCTAAGAGCAACAGCAGACCCGGTTGGTTGGGATTTTTACTCAGTGAAGCGCGAATAATTTCCTGAGTACGGGGATGAGCGGGAAATTTAGCGATCGCTTGATTCCAGTATTCAGGATTCGATTTACCCAGAACATAGAGGGCTTCCGCTGCTACTGGCTGATTTGAGTAGTTTTTCAGGATGTTTTGCCACGCTTCCTGGGCTTTGTCATTGTTACCCATCGCTTCGGAAGCTTGGGCACGTTTCACAGCAATATGAGACGCCAGTGCTGGGTAATCTGACTCCAGTCCCTTCAACCACTGGAGCGCCTTTTCTCCTTGCTTTTGTTGAATTAGATCCGACGCTAGGAGATAACGGGCGCGAGACTGGTCTGTAGATTTAAAGCCAGAGGCAATGGATTCTAGCTGCGACGCCCTAGCTTGTGGGGGTAGCGACACTAGCCGCAGAACTGCCGAATTTTCATCTTCCTTGGTCAGGCTTAATGGATTTTGAGTTTTTTGACTACCCGTCCATCGTGCCAATAAACCAGTCATCGAGAGGGCTAACAGTGATGAGCCAATTAGCGCACACAACAGCAGCCCTGCTCCTACCGCCACGGGAATTTTATTCTTTTGTTCCTTTAGCATCAATCCAAATTTGCCCAACACTCGTTCAACCCTTTTTATACTTTGCTTTGGTGATTTCCGCTTTTAGTGAATAGGCGCTTTGCTTAAGCTAAAGCAACCTGAACAAAATCTGCAACATCCTAGCTTCCTTTAAGACTAGGAGAGGTAGGGTAGTCTGCCCTACCAAAGACAAAAATTCTTTAAAAAAGTTGCTCGCGCCCTACGTCTGGCTACGCTAGCCGTACTCAGCACTACTTTGTTTTTGAGCAATACTGGTAATTAGGTACTTATGTAGACAGAACGTAAATAGAGCCAAGGAATGGAAATTCGAGCAACGGATACACCACGATTAGAATGGACTGGCGATGCCCTGGCAATTGGGTTCTTTGAAGATGCTGTAGATCTGACTGGCGATTTAGCCCAGCTAAATGAGAAGCTTGCGGGTGCGATCGCGGACTTGATTGAAGAAACAGAATTTAAGGGAAGCGTTGGCAGCAGTGCCGTAACGCGCGTGGGTGCCGGTAGCTCAATCCGTAAACTGATGCTAGTAGGTCTGGGTAAAGCAGATGCCCTGACTTTAGATAGCGTGCGCCGTACTGCCGCCGCGATCGCTCGGACAGCCAGACAGGAAAAAAGCAAAACTCTGGGGATTAGCTTACCCGTTTTCAATAATGACTTAGCACTGACCGCTCAAGCGATTACGGAGGGCATCGTGCTAGCGCTGCATCAAGATAATCGATTTAAGTCGGAACCAGATGACAAAAAAACGAAGCTGGAACAAGTCGATTTATTGGGCTTGAGCAGTCAGGATGCAGCGATTAGCAAGGCTCAAGCCATTTGTACGGGTGTGATTTTGGCACGGGAACTAGTCGCCGCACCCGCGAATGTGGTGACACCCGTGAGTATGGCTCAAACGGCAGAGGAAATTGCCTCTCAATACGGTCTTGCCCTAGAAATCTTGGAACGGGAAGAGTGTGAAAAGCTGGGTATGGGTGCTTTTTTAGGCGTTGCCCAAGCCTCGGAAATGCCTCCTAAGTTCATTCATTTAACCTACAAGCCAGAGGGGACGCCTAGGCGGAAAGTCGCGATTGTTGGTAAGGGTCTTACCTTCGACTCTGGCGGCTTGAATATTAAAGGTGCTGGTAGCGGCATCGAAACCATGAAAATGGATATGGGGGGGGCGGCAGCCACGTTAGGGGCGGCAAAAGCGATCGGTCAGCTTAAACCCGATGTCGAGGTGCACTTTGTCAGCGCCGTGACGGAGAACATGATCAGCGGTCGTGCCATGCACCCAGGCGATATCCTCACCGCCTCCAACGGTAAGACGATTGAAGTTAACAACACGGATGCCGAAGGACGGCTGACGCTGGCAGATGCACTGGTGTTTACTGAAAAACTGGGAGTGGATGCGATCGTCGATTTAGCCACACTGACGGGTGCTTGCATTATCGCCTTAGGCAATGATATCGGCGGGATATGGGCGACAGATGAGGGCGTGGCAACCCAGCTTAAGGCGGCATCAGTTGCCGCTGGCGAGAAATTTTGGCAGATGCCGATGGAAGAGAAGTACTTCGAGGGCTTGAAGTCCCCAATTGCCGACATGAAGAACACGGGTCCCCGCCCTGGCGGTTCAATTACGGCGGCACTGTTTTTAAAGCAGTTTGTTCAGGAGACTCCTTGGGCACACTTAGATATTGCTGGTCCCGTTTGGGCAGACAAAGAGGACGGCTGCAACCCGGCTGGTGCGACGGGCTACCCAGTACGTACCCTCGTCAACTGGGTACTCAGCGACGGCTAAATTAGCTGAACGGGAAAAATTCAGAAGTTAGAGTTAGACTACTGGTTTGAGTCTTCTGGCTTCTGAATTTCTCGATTACAAAGAGGTAAATTGATTGGACTAGCCGTGACGCGGTAGAAGAGCGCCCCGGAACCGTAATACAGGTAATACAAATTTCTAATGAATCGATAAATGATACCTCTTGCGAGATATCATTTTCCTGATTGATAGTTCCCCCCACTAGCTCACCGCTAGTGGGGATTTCTTAATTTTAATAATAAAACGTAATCAATTTCTTTAGTTGCCTGTCTTAAGGAGGAATTTTTTAGCAAAAATCGGCTCACCTAAATTAGAACTTATTCCGACTGCATAAGTGGCATTGGTGCAAGAGATAGATACAAGTGGAACATCTAACTGTGTGACGAACCCTACTGACCTACTCGGTAGGTTTTTTTGTCCTTGGATGTACTATAGCGGTTTTCATTCGAGTTCAACATCGGTCTACAGTAAGGGCACGGCGACATGAATATCTGGGCTTGCGCTTCATTATTGATGAGGCAGTGCCCCTATACTGTTTTAACAACTAATAATCCAACAACTAAATCACCGTTCCGTCAGGAATTACAGCATTTTTAAACACCACGATAATGCCGTTACGGATGAAAAAGCCTTGTTTCTCGCGCTCTGCTTCCTGCACCCTGTCCTTATTGATAATTTGCACCTTACGACCAATCCGAGCGTTTTTATCCACAATAGCGCGGCGAATTGTGCTGTCTGCACCAATCCCTAAGGGAACTCCATAGTTCTGTTCACCGGAGTGGCGTTCTGCAAATGGCTCGTAGAAGTCAGCCCCCATAATCAGAGAGTCCTCTATAAGGCAGCCAGCTTCCACGCGAGAGCGAATTCCTAATACCGAGTGATTAATTCGGCATTCTTTAAGAATGCAGCCCTCTCCAATCATTGATTCCGTCACCTGAGCATCCAATAGTTTGGTCGGAGGTAAGTAACGGGCACGAGTATAAATAGGGGCTTTTTCGTCATAAAAGCTGAAAGGAGGTTGAGGCTGTTGCGTCAGTGCCAAATTTGCGTCATAGAAGGCTTCAATTGTTCCAATATCTTCCCAGTAACCATTAAACAGATAAGCCTGAACGTTATAGTCCTTGGCTGATGCTGGAATAATTTCTTTGCCAAAGTCAGTTTGCTCTGGAGATTTATTGAGCAAATCCGTCAAAACGTCTTTCTTGAAGACATAAATCCCCATTGAAGCGATATAGGGTGTCTGCTGCGCCTGCTTAGCGTCTAAGCCGAGTACAGTTGTATCGACTTGCATTTTTTTCAGGGCATCCCCTTTCGGTTTCTCGCTAAAGTCAACGACTCGACCACTTTTATCGATTTTCATCAATCCAAAATCCGATGCGCGTTTTTCGTCAATCGGCACAACGGAAAGAGTAATATCTGCCCCAGTTTCGCGGTGGCGTTGCACAAACTCACGGTAGTCCATCCGGTAAAGGTGGTCTCCCGATAAAATCAAATATTCATCAACCCCCCAGTCCTCTAGCAGCCAGAGATATTGGCGGACGGCGTCAGCCGTGCCTTGGAACCAGCTAGGGTTGTCGGATGTCTGCTGGGCGGCTAGTACCTCCACAAACCCTTCAGTGAAGCCAGCAAAGCTGTAGGCGCGAGCAATATGGCGGTTTAGAGAGGCAGAGTTAAATTGGGTGAGGACGTAAATCTTATAAATTTCTGAGTTGATACAGTTACTGACTGGAATATCGATTAGGCGGTACTTTCCCGCTAGAGGCACTGCGGGTTTAGCTCGCAGTTTGGTTAGTGGGTAAAGACGGGTACCAGCGCCCCCTCCGAGAATGATGCCTAAAACTTTTTTCACAAAAACCTCTCAACTACAGGTAGATTTTCAAATTTAGTGTCTGATGGCGGGTCGCAGATAGCAAGGGGGGGGAGAGAATTAGGGGTTAGGGATTAGGTCACAAGGAGGGGGAGAAGAGAGGCAGGGGACGCCGGGAGAGTATTTTTCCTCTACTGCCCTTGGCTTCAATTCCTAATCCCCAATTGCCAAAACGTTGATAGCTGGTCATTATGAGTAAATCCTGAAGTTCATAGGTGTTGCGCTGCCATTTCCATTAAGATTTTCTGCGAACATTGCTCTTTAGCGTTCTCAGTGGGGTGTCGTTGGATGTAGCGACCATCGGGTTGTAAATCCCAGGCTTGACGGTTATCTGCCAACATGACTCCTAGGATTTCTTGGAGGTCTTTAACAATTTCTGGATCTTCGACGGGCACAACTGCTTCTACCCGTCGGTCTAGATTACGGGTCATCCAATCTGCACTGCCAATGTAAACCTCCTCTTGACCTTGATTGTGGAAATAATAAATCCGCGAGTGTTCTAAGTAGCGACCAACAATGCTGATAACGCGGATATTTTCACTGAGGTCTTTGACGCCAGGACGCAGACAGCACATACCTCGCACAATCAGGTCAATTTGAACCCCGGCTTGAGAGGCTTCATAAAGTGTGGTGATAATTTGCGGGTCAACTAGAGCATTCATTTTTGCAACGATGCGACCGCTAAAGCCGCGATGGCAATGTTCGATTTCACGGCGAATCAGGAATAGAAAGCGATCGCGCAAATTCACGGGCGCTACCATCAACTTACGGTAAGACCGTTGCCGAGAGTAACCCGTTAAAAAATTAAATAAGTCCGTCAAATCTGCCCCCAATTCTTCGCGGCAACTCAACAGCCCTAAGTCTGTGTAAATTCTCGCTGTCTTTGGGTTATAGTTACCCGTACCAACGTGGACGTAGCGGCGGATGCGATCGTCCTCCCGTCGCACCACCAATACTACTTTCGTATGTGTCTTCAGACCCACCAGACCATAGACCACATGGACTCCAGCTTGTTCTAGCTTTCGTGCCCAGATAATATTGTTCTTCTCATCGAAGCGGGCTTTGAGTTCCACCAGTACTGCCACCTGCTTGCCATTTTCTGCCGCACTAATCAGGGCATTAGCAATGGGTGAATCACCAGATGTCCGATAGAGCGTCATTTTGATTGCCAGAACCTGCGGGTCATTAGCTGCCTGGGTAATAAACCGCATCACTGTGGCGGAAAAGGAGTAATAAGGATGATGTACCAGTACATCTGAATTGCGAATCACGCTGAAGAAATCTTCTACCTCTTCGCCCGAAGCGGCGGCTCGTAGGCGTGGAGGTATTTCTGGCGTCCATACCGGGTCTTTTAGTTCCGGTTGTGGCAATTCCATAAAAGACATCAAATCTCCCAGCCCCAGC
>JALYGX010000619.1 GCA_030776905.1 Cyanobacteriota bacterium
AGAGTTGTAGGTTTCTTTCAAACCGTTGAGTACGCGCTCATCAAGGATGGAAGGATCGCCAGCCAACATCGCGTAGGTAGCGTAGCGCAGGTAGTAGTCCAAGTCACGGATACAAGCAGCATAACGGCGGGTTGTATACATGTTGCCGCCTGGACGAGTGATGTCCGAGTACAGCAGGGACTTAGCAACAGCTTCCTTAACGATGGTTGCCGCGTTAGAGCTGATAGCGGTTGCAGCACGTACCCGCAATTCACCGGTTTGGAAATAGCCCTTGAGCTTTTCCAACGCTGAGTTGTCTAGGTATTTGCCTTGAACGTCGGAAGAGTTAATAACAGAGGTAATTGAGTCTTGCATGATTCTAATTCCTTATTTCACCTAGTCTCTTGAATCCTTCGTACAGACGCGACATTCGCGTCTCTACAGCAGGGAAAGGACTCTTGCCCTACTGCATGGCACCAATCACGTAGTCGAAGTAACCGCTAGCTTCAGACGCATCTTCCGAAGATAACATTGAGGCGACAACATTCTTCATGGCACGCACGCCTTCAGCAACTGCCGGGATAGGGGTGCCCAAAGAATTGTACATTTCGCGGACACCAACTAGACCGATTTCTTCAATCGGGGTGACATCACCAGATACAACTCCGTAGGTGATTAGACGCAGGTAGTAGTCCAAATCCCGTAGGCAAGTTGCGGTCATTTCTTCCCCGTAGGCATTTCCGCCGGGAGAAACAACGTCAGGGCGTCTTTGGAACAGTTGATCACCCGCTTGCTTGACGATGCGCTCACGGGAGTCTGCTAGTGTTTGAGCGATGCGAAGGCGACGCTCACCAGAGGTAACAAAAGACTTAATCCGGTCTAGTTCGCCAGGGCTGAGATAGCGGGCTTCAGCGTCTGCATTCACGATAGATTTCGTGACGATACTCATCGATGGATTCCTCCAAAAAAATGTAACCAGGTGCGTTTAAACTGGCATTCGCATACTTGAAGAGCTGATATTCTTTCCTGAATGTGCCCAAGTTAGCAGCCTTTTTAGGGCTTGAACTCCCTTGTTTTGAAGTGCCCTAAGTAGTCTCAGGATTTCAGGGAGTAGTAACTGACACATCAGGTCAGTGATACAGCGACCTTCCGCAAATAATTCTGCGACAGATTGTTCACATTCTTCCTATGTTCGTAATAGTTTGTAATATTTTTCCTCAGATTTGAGTTCAGAGCTTACCTGAGGATAGAGGCGAGGTAACTGTAACAAAATCTAAGCAAGGAAAAATCTCCTCTAACTGCCATAGACAGGTCAGAGGAGACAACATCCTAAAGTAGTACTCTCAAGCCTTAGTGCTGAGTTAATCAGGTGTCGCTTTAGCGACCACCTAAAGAGGAAGGCGAGAGGTCAGACCAAGACTGCTTAACTAGGTCAGAGGCAGCTTTCACACTACCCAAGTAGTTACCAGCAGGCAGTGAGGGATAGCGATTGTAAGGCACAACATCCTCGCCAAAGAAGCGAGCATATTCTGCACCATCGACCATCACTTCAACCGCTGCCCTTAGACCTTGATCAGCCAAGATTTTGTTGTACTGCCGGATTTCCGCTTGGGTGGCGGGAGCACGACCCAAGAGATGCCGGAACAAGAACTCAATTACCTTCGTGTTGGGATAGGGTGTGTAGAAACGACGCCGATAGATGTCGGAACTAGCTAGGACTTTGACAAACTCACGCACGGAGATCTCTCCATTGCGGAGCTTGCTATCCAAGTCAGAACGACGGAACTCCCCAGGAATCTGACCGCTGAAGACATCCATCACCTGACAGTAAATGGCATTGATAACCAGTTCCGTGTCTTGCAAGTTTGCCCCTGTGGTCATGCGGAAAATCCGTGCAGGCTTGCGGCGTGTTGTACCAACACCCACTTCAACGGACTGTCCATCACCATTGCGGAACGAGCGACCGAGTTCGATGAACTTCGGCTTGCTCATATCCATCTGGCGCTCTTTTGCCTTCAGATCAGCGATCGCCTTTCCAGTCATTGGCATCGTCGCCGCATCCATGCGTGGCTTCACCGGCTCAAAGCTCGGCACCACAAGCTCTTTATCCTGCTTGGTTAGCTTGTTATACAGCTTCTCGGTATTGGGGAAGTTTGCCGCCGGGAGCGTCGGGTAGCGACGGTAAGGCACGGTATCTTCACCAAAGACCTGAGCATACTCCATGCTGTTAACCAGCGCCCCAATAAAGCCCCGGATGCCCTCAGCCGCCAGAATCTTGTTGTACTTCTGGATTTCCTTCTGGCTTTCAGGCGCACGACCGAGGAAGTGCTTGGTTCCCAACTCAATAACTTTGGTGTTGGGGTAAGGAGTGTAAAACTCTTTAATGTAGAGTTCTGAGACACCCAATCCTTCAACGAATTCCTTAACGTTGATTTCGTTATTGCTCAGCCTGCTTTCTAGAGCTGTGAACTCATTCTTAACAATGTAGGGTTCAACATCGCGCTCAAAGATCTGCCGATAAGCCGCTCGAATTAGAGTTTTAACTCCTGTCTTATCAGCATTATCAGTTAGCTTGAAGACCTTGGTTTGCTCACGCTCTGTAGTAACACCCTGGTTGATGCGGAATTGAATATCCGGCTCACTCCGCGTTTGGGTAACTTGACCCAGCTCAACGAAGCGTGGTGTTGTTTCCTTATCAACCCTGGTACCGATATCCTCACCAAGGCTGCCTGGGCGTGCTGATCGCAACTGCAAACCACCTGGAGTCAGGTAGCGCTCGTAGGGAACCGTATCTTCCCCAAACGCCTCAGAGTACTCTGGGCTATCGATAATGGCATCAACTAAAGCGTAGAAGCCTTTCTTAGCAGAGATATCGAAGTACTTGTTAATTTCAGAGCGCCCATAAGTAGGACGACCCAACAGACGACGGTGAATATACTCGATCGCCTTACACACATACAGTGGTGTCCAGTACAGACTGCGGAATAAGTCCGACTTCGCCAGCAACCGAATGAACTCCCGTAAACTGATTTCACCGTTTTCTAGCTTAATTTCCGCAACTTTCTGACGCTGACCGTCGTAAACATCGCGCCCAAACACTTGTAAGTAACAAGCGCGAATTACCTTTTGGGTAGAGCTTTCTGAGAATTTAACACTAGAAGCGTTATTTCTCTTGCTACTGATACCCGACAAGGGAAGTTGATCCAAGCGGAACACCTTCGGTCCCAAAGAACCTGGAAACTCTCCGCGTGCCTTAGGATTGCTGTTTTGGTTATTGATGCCAGGACCTTGGTGGATCAGGATACGCTTTGTATCCTTACCAAAAGGAGCAGGGCTGGTACTGGGATTGCGGGTTTCTTTCGGGAAGATTGCCCCAAACTGAATTTCCAAGGGGTCGTTGCCAGAACCATAAGGATGTTGGTCAGGCAGCGGTTGCTCGTAACGAGCAAAGGTTGTGAGGAACTGCGGCACCTTGCGGAACGGCGCACTGTACCTCAACAGATCTTGCTGCGGTCCCCAGTTACGGCATTCCTGAGCTTCTTGACCCAGCCCTCGGAGGTAGGGCACAGTTTCTTCACCGAAGTAGTCGGAGTATTCCTTGGAATCAACCAAAGCATCCACTAAAGCGGCAAGACCACCCTTGGAAACAATGGAGAAGTATTCCTGAACTTCTTCGCGTGAGCTTGGACCACGACCTAGGAAATGACGGAAAGCCAGTTCCAAAGCACGGCTGTTGATGAATGGCTCGTAAAACTGTTTTTGATACAGGGGAGATTTACCCAGGCGGCGAACAAACTCCTTCATCGAGATGCTGCCGTTTTTAACCTGAGATTCTAAATAAGAAATTGATTGGCTGTAAGCACGGGTAATGTCACGCTCAAAGATTTGCCGATAGGCAGCTTTGACAATTTCTTGCTTTTCTGAGGATGACAGACCGGGCTTCATCGCGTACTTCGGACGCCGCTCTGCCGCATTAAAGTAGCTTTGGGGCAGTTGCAGACCTTGCTGGTCACGCGAAGGTCGCTGCCGTAGCTTATCTGAAGGATTGGGGGCTTTAAATTCATTAATCAGAACCTCGAAGTACTGATTAACAATCTCCCTTCCCGCTTCATCACGCTTGAAATACCCTAATGCTGCACCGCGCATTTCCTGCAAGGCGACAAGTGTGGCATCTCCAGAGCAAGCATTTTCGATGATTTCCCGCAAGCCCCGGACGTTGACGATGATGATATTGGGGTCACCCGCAACGATCGCATACGTGACGTAGCGCAACATCCATGCTAAGTCCCGTAAGGACTTCTGCATGTTTTTCGGACCATAACGGGCAACGTTAATCGGTCGGAAACCTGCTGGTGATGGACCACCGCCAGAAGCACTGAAGAGTCCTCGCAAGCCTTCTAAGAAGCCGCCACCACTCTCCACGTAAGTGGCAGTTCCCAACTTCATGGATTCTCTAACATCCGTGTTGCCACCGCCCGCCAGCACGAGTTCTTGTCCGACATCTTCCCTGGGTTTTTCCAGGAAAGCCATTGGGGTACCTCCAACGAAAATCCGGTTGGCAGCGCGAGACACAATCAAGTCAGCATTTGTGCTGATGGTATTTGCAATTTCTAAGCGCTGTGTACCAGAACGGAAGTAACTAGCAAGCTCGCTAAGTTCGCCACTCCCTAAAAACCGGTCTTGCTGTTCAGCTTGAATAATTGTTGAAACCGGTACTGTTTGATAGAGTTGCGGACGCGCAACCGAGCTTCCACCACTTGCCTTAACACTCATTGGTTTTCAAAAAGCTCCCATCGACAATTTTGTACTGTGTTAAGCCTGACCAGGGTCCCATGCAGGCTGCTTTCGCTGACTTTAGGCTGATCGAATACCGACAGTCTTATTCCCTTCCAGTGAATGGATGGGATATTATCGTGACGCCTTCAATAAGTAAGCAATCCTGGCTAAACCAAGTCAGTCTTTAGATTAAAACGATTCTGATGTTCCGGACTTATTTGTTAAGAAGTGTAAAGAACACAATCTAGTGTTTCACAAAGTCATAATAGTTGATTACAGGCACTTGCTGAGAAAGCTCATAAGTTTTGTTACGTTCTGTCTTGGACTGGGGACTAGGGATTGGGGAAAGAGACAAGAAGAGCTGTTTCTTCCTCTTCCAGTTTAGGGATAAATGAAGCTCCATACATTTAGTTAACACCAGGTTGGCAAGGAGGTGAGGGGGATTCGATAAAATAAGCTCTCCTGATCGTTCTCAATTTGCAGATGGCAGATGTTAGATGTCCAGCCACATACTTCAATCCCTTGAGGCGGTCTTCTTCCCTATCTTCAATCACTAAAACCTAAGCCCTGTTATGGATACCGCTCATGAGACTAGCGCCGCTGTTCAGCGGCTTTATGACACCTACCCTTTTCCCCCAGAACCGTTACTGGATGAGCCGCCACCAGGGTATAATTGGCGCTGGAATTGGTTAGCTGCCTACAACTATTGCACAGGGCAAAAACCACAAAGGCAAAACATCCGTATTTTAGATGCGGGTTGTGGTACGGGTGTTGGAACCGAGTATTTGGTTCACCTCAATCCTCAAGCGTCTGTTATGGGTATTGACTTGAGTGCAGGGGCTTTATCTGTTGCTAAAGAACGCTGTCGGCGCTCAGGAGCCAATCGAGTTGAGTTTCATCACTTGAGTTTGTACGATGCCGAGCAACTTGAGGGTGAGTTTGATCTGATTAACTGCGTTGGTGTCTTGCATCATTTGCCTGACCCGATTCGAGGTATTCAATCTCTGGCGGCTAAGCTAGCTCCTGGCGGCTTGATGCATATTTTTGTCTATGCAGAATTAGGGCGATGGGAAATCCAGTTAATGCAGAAAGCGATCGCACTTCTCCAAGGGAACCAACGAGGTGACTACACCGATGGGGTTCAGGTGGGTCGTCAGATATTTGCTGCCCTGCCAGAAAGCAACCGTCTTGTCAAACGCGAAAAAGAGCGTTGGTCATTGGAAAATCAGCGGGATGCGAACTTCGCGGATATGTATGTTCATCCCCAAGAAATTGACTACAACATTGAGACGCTCTTTGAACTCATTGATGCGTCTGGATTGGAGTTTATTGGCTTTTCTAATCCGCGAACCTGGGAACTTGAGCCACTTTTGGGAAAGAAGCCAGAACTGATAAAACGGGCAGAAGGATTAAGCGATCGCGAACGTTATCGCTTAGTTGAATTGCTAAATCCAGAAGCTGTTACCCATTACGAGTTTTTCCTCGGACGCTCTCCTCTGGCTAAAGTAAATTGGTCATCAGATCACACCGTCTTGGCGGCAATTCCAGAACGCAATCCTTGCATGGATGGATGGCCGAGTAAGTGCCTATTTAATTACGATTACGAGATTATCAAGTTGTCAGAAGAAGAATTTCAATTTTTGCAGGCGTGTGAAGCTAATTCAGTTGAACAGAGAACAGTGGGAGAGATTTTAGATAGTGTCAAGTTGGAATTGGAACAAGTGCGATC
>JALYGX010000620.1 GCA_030776905.1 Cyanobacteriota bacterium
CTAAGTAAAGAAACAGTATGACAGCGTGCTATTTGCGTAAGTAGTAACGTAAACGCTAGGGACTCTACCCCGATAAGCCCTTCACAACTGATACGTTTTAACATTCCCAGATCTACGGTTGAACCGCTTCAGCCCTAACTTTGTGACTCACCTCACAGGGCTGACCTCCAATAATCACCTATAGCTAAAAAAGCTCATCACAACCTGCCACGAGGTTTTCGGAGATATTAGAGGTATCGAGTTAAGTTCCCATAGCTATGCAGCTTCTAGTTCTTCTACTTAGCGAAACATCTATCTATTTGCTCAACGCTAAAGTAGGATGCGATCGCTAAGCTTGTCTTGACACAAGACTTAGTAGGGGCATAGGACCCTCATCCTGTTCAGTTTTAGAAGACGCTTAACTTAATTTATGATGCAGTCAGTTGCTGCCTCATAACCCTAAATTCCTTGATGACTCTGTTGAGAGGACTCACCATGTTTGACGCAACGCAACTACTTATTGACTACTTCGTTCAACAGATTCGAGACGGCTACCAGCGCACCTACGGTGGTTGGAATTCTCACTTTGCCGATATTATTGGCTGGGCGGGTGGCATGGCTTTAGAAAACATTGCCAATAGCGATGCTCTCTATCACAATGTCGAACATACGATCTTAGTCACCTTAGTCGGACAGGAAATTCTGCGAGGCAAGCACATCCGTGAAGGTGGGATTTCCTGCGAAGACTGGATGCACGGGATTATTTCCTTGCTGTGTCATGATATTGGCTACGTCAAAGGAGTCTGCCGACAAGACCGACCGAGTGAAGGGCTTTATGCCACAGGTGTAGAGGGTAAGATGGTAAGTCTGCCTCCTGGGGCTAGCGATGCCAGCTTAACTCCCTACCATGTAGACCGAGGCAAACTCTTCATCGAAGAGCGCTTTGGCGGTCACATCCTGATTGATGCCGACGTGATTAAGCTCAATATTGAACTTACTCGTTTTCCAGTGCCAAAGGATGAAGACCATCAAGATAGAGTTAACTGTCCTGGTTTGGTGAGAGCCGCTGATTTAATTGGTCAGCTCAGTGACCCACGATACCTGAAAAAGATTAGCGCTTTATACTATGAGTTTGAAGAAACTGGCGTAAATAAAGCCTTAGGCTATGACCATCCAGGAGACTTGCGCCATAACTATTCCAAGTTTTACTGGAACGGCGTATATCCTTACATTACTGAGGCATTGCACTACTTAGAGCTAACCCTTGAAGGCAAACAAATCATTGCCAACCTTTACGCCAATGTGTTTGTGGTGGAGCAAGAACAGCGTTTTATGAATGCAGCGCGTAGTGCAGCTTAAGTGGTAGAAGTTGGCACTTCGCACCCACAGAATTCATGGATAAATTGCTGCATTTTCAGAGTAGGGGTACGGTAGACCGTGCCCCTACTGTCGTTAGGATAATTTTTTGCAGTTATCTTAGCTCTAATCCAATCAAATGCGTTTAGACTGATATGCAACATCTCAGTTTAGAGCAACTCACCCGTTTCTTGTAGCGAGTGCAGACGCTGATAAATGCCTTCGCGGCTGAGTAATTCGGCATGAGTTCCCACTTCGACAATCCGACCTTGGTCGAGCACGACAATTTTATCGGCGTCCCGAACCGTACTGAGTCGGTGGGCAATGATAATGGTAGTGCGAGTCCCCTGAATACTTCTCATCGCCAACTGAATTGAGCGTTCGGACTCATAATCCAGGCTGGAAGTCGCTTCATCAAAAACTAAGACATCAGGTTCCACCAATAGCGCTCTAGCAATTCCCAACCGCTGCCTCTGTCCACCAGAGAGGCGCACACCTCGTTCGCCGACAATGGTGTAGTAGCCTTGGGGTAGTTGCTCAATGACTTCGTCTACTCTGGCAATTCGACAGGCTTCTTGAACTTTCTGAAAGCTAACTGTACGGTTGCCGTAGGTAAGATTATCTAGCAGAGTGCCGTTAAAGACATCGACTTCCTGGTGAACGATCGCTAAACGCTTTCGATAGGCAGTAATATCCAGATTGCCAATGTCTACGCCATCCATTAAGATACTGCCTTGCTGCGGTTCAAAATACCGGAACAAGAGTTTTACCAGCGTAGACTTACCCGAACCCGATCGCCCTACCAAGGCTACAGTTTGATAAGGTTCGATCAATAGCTGCACATCTTGTAACACTGGGCGTCTGGAGTCATAGCTGAAACTCAAATGGGAAAACTCGACTTTGCCCGTAAATTGATAAGACTTTACGCTATCAGTTGAATCCAGAACAATACCTAACCCATCGCGTCCAACCGGATAGTTCATAAACTCATGAAAATGCAGCATCGAAGCATAGCGACGCGCAAAGACTTCGGCAAGGTTACTGATGGGTTCTAACTCCGCATAAGCCATGCTAGAAACAGTTAACGTCGTAACAAAATGCCCTAACGATATATGTCCTTGTACCGTCGCTAGAAGGGTAAGAGCTAGCACTCCAAAGACACAAAGTTGGATGACAGTTCTTTGCCATGTCGCGAGTTTGACGTAACCTAAGTGAATGCTGAACAAAACTACTTTCAGTTCCCGGTTTAAGCGCTCTTGCTGTCGTTTTAACTCCGCTGCTTCGGTGGCAAAAGCTTTAACTGTTTTGACGTTGGTGATAATTTCTGAAGTGCGACTTTCGGTATTTTCTTGATGTCTATCTAATGTCCGTTCCTTGGTAATTAGTTCATTAAGGTCTTTGAGACTGAAGAGCAAAATAAACACAAAAGAAATTAAAAACACAAGGGCAATGCGCCAATCGATGAACCAAATTACTACAAAAATACCCAACACCCGCATAAGTTTGGGAATGAGTTGTCCCGCGATTTCGGGATAAGTCCAGGTGTGGTTGGCAACGCCTCTAGCCACTCGTCCAGCAATTCTTCCGGGGTTGTTTTCGTCGTAAAACTCTAGGGGTAGAGTTAGGATTTTTTCTAGGGCTTTTTGGGTTTGGTCACGACGCGATCGCAAAGCAATATCCCAGTGAAACCAACCGCTTATCCAAGGTTGAATTGGCGCTCTAGCTACAGTAACGATGAAAATTAAGCCTAGTAAAACAGCGAGGGATAAGAATTGGTTGACGCGAGTGTGGGTAAGGGAACCAATGGTATTCACCAGGTTTTGTAGCGGCCCATCCAGAACTTGACCGGATAAAACGTTTAGAATCTGTCCGATCGCATAAGGCACAACTAGATCGATAATTTCAAAAATGCCAGTTGCTGCAATGCTAAAGATAGAGGCTGCCCAGTAGGGGCGAAAATAGTTGAGGATATCCCGAAATTTTGCCATAATGCTCCTGACAAAGCAGCACTAGAAGACCTAAAGAGCCGTCTCTCCCAGCCTGGTTCTGTAGTATGTATGAATTTTTAGTATAATACAGACACTTTTTTCCGGGTCGAGCTGTTTTACATTGGCTTCTTAATGCCGCCGTCGTTTTCCTACCTCAGATAGACAGTGTAGAAGACACTCAAGCCCGGATTTGTCTGTGGGAATCCATAATCTTAAATCTTGGCACGGCAGAGCTAGTGATGAATTTGTAAGGTCAAAACATAGCAACCGAGTTGGACTTTTTCTGCCCACAGCTCATATTCCAGCCGCAACTCTTGGGGTAAGGGGCGACCCTCTAGTTTTAAACTCCGGGTGTAATTGCGTAGGCGCAATGACTCAAATCCTTTGAGTGAGTCACCTTGCAACCAATAGCGGCTGATGCCGTAAACTCCAGGCTCCCAGAGGTGGCGATAACTCAATTTACCGCTTTCCTGCATCGTCATAATCACTCGGTAAGGTGAGATTTCTAGCCAGAGGAGTCGCTGAGTTTTAGGGTTGGGCTGGTTGGTATCGGTCGTCGTTTTCACTTCCGGTTCCCACTCAGGAATACTTGGCTCACTGAGGAGCAAATGAAATCGCTCTGTGTCCTTTTGATAGAGCGTAGCGGCAGTTTCAACAGTAGACCAAATCGGCAGGTCGGTAGATAAGAGGGAAAGACAAACTGGCCTGCGGTGATACGTCAGCATGGAACCTGATGAAAACAAGAGTATACAAACAGCATAGCTTTACCTTCCCCAGTACAATTACCAACGACGCGCTGAACTAGTGCATCGCGGCAGAAATTTTTGACCATCTCCCTCCAGACAAGAGGGACAAGGGGGAAAGTTTAGCGGGTTAGTTATTTTTGCTACGCTGGACTAGGTTTTCAGGAAATTTTGTGAAAGGGCTTGCCAGATTAGCTCTCTTATCAGTAAGATTGATAATCGTGACAAACGTTAGCTACACAATCCTCAGTAGCTCAGTGGTAGAGCGGTCGGCTGTTAACCGATTGGTCGCTGGTTCGAGTCCGGCCTGGGGAGTTTAAAAAATTAGTAAGTATTGATCGATTCAAGATACTGATAAACGTGGGTCGTATTGGTTTAGCTTGGGTAGCGATGATATTCAAGAGCGATCGCAGATCTGCCACTAAGTTCAGATAGTCTTCTGCTAATCTACTTTTGGCTGTAATCAAAGGGTAGCGATCGCGTCTGAGTCATATCTCATCTTCCACCACTCGCGATCGTGTGAAAGCGACTGGTTTAGCTTAGTAGCTCATCTACAGCAACGCTAAAGCCTTGCAGAACAATTTGAGTGCTAACGGTTTTACCGGAAGTGAACACAAGCTGCTGGTTCTGGGTAACTACAATAATCCATTTGCTCTCAGGGAATACTAACCAGACTTCCTCTCCACCTGAGAGCAAATACTCTTGAGCTTTGGCAATTACGTCTTCAGCCAAGTCTGTAGGTGAGACAATTTCAGCACTCAAGGGAAAACTCTGGGGCAATACAGCCGCTTCACCAAACTGTGCCAACAGTTCAGGGGTGAGATAGGCAACATCCGGTCTGCGTCCCTGCTTATGAGTGCGACAGGGGGCATCTGTATAAACTTTTCCTCCTTGTCCACTGGAGGTTATATAATTTCGCCAGTAGGTAGCAAGTTCGGCTTGAACATTGCCATGTTTAAGTGTCATGCCATTTTTCTCGACTAATTGCCCATCTACCCACTCCATATTGTCCGGTGGGTTTTGCATCCATTCTTCTAGGGGGATTTGGTGAGATTCATTGACTTTAATTTCTGTCGATTCAATAACTGAACTTACCATACAATTTATACTCCTTGATTTCTCAATAATACGTTAGCGAAGTAAAGCCTAGGAGCATTGCAATTCTCTGGCTTATTTCAAAAGTGCGATCACCTTTGCTGATGAGGTAGGCGATCACACTTTTACCCTATGCTTGCAGGTGTCCCCAGCTTGTATATCGGCTGTAGGTTTGCATCATAAAAACCGTCTTCGGGTGCGTAAACGATACCGGACAATTTCTTAGCTAAATAGGCTTCGAGGCAATCTAGCATTTCCCAAGCGGCGTCTGTTAAGCCTAAATAATCGATTTCTATTGCAATGACCTGCTTGCTAGCAGCAAGTTTCTCAACAAGGTTTTGCTGCTGGTTCAACTGCCCTGATTTACGAATGACTTCTATCGTCTCTTCGATTTCCTGCTGGAGAAGTTGGTCGTTAACGTTGAGTTCGATTCTTACAGGACGTTTGTTTGTTTGGTAGTGTACGGTGATGAATTTCCAGTGAGTCTCATCCTCTGCTTCTGCGCTTGGCTGTACCTCAAAATTAGGCGGCTCATCGAAATACCAACCATCTCGGATAAAATCGGTAATCTCGTTGCTGGGTACTAGCTGGGGATTTCGGCAAAATACTCGCAGGAAGTAACTCATACGGATTTTAGATTGGGGGTTATTGACGATTGGCAGTTAACGGTCAATTGCTATTACCTACTCTGCAATAAATCTTGTATCTCTTCATCGGAAAATCCAAATTGTCTGAAAATTCGCAACACATAAGCGGGTGACATTTCTCTTGCTCCCATATCAATCGGAACAACTCGGCGTGTGTCTTCAAGTTCGCGAATATATAAACGATGGTCTCCC